>JALOOO010000044.1 GCA_025454375.1 Leptolyngbya sp. Prado105
CAACCGATCTCATCGACGCATACGCGATATTTTCCAGGAGTTCGGAGTGAGGTGAAATCCATCATGTACACGTTGGTATTCGTGTAATTGCGCGATCGCGGATCTTCATTCTCTTGACTGGTACGCGAGATTTGAGTTTTTCCAGTGAAGACTTTCCGGTTTGTATTCTCATCAATTACGGAGAAGCCTAAGCCCGCACCATATTCCAATCGTCCACCATTGCCAAGCCAAGTCGAGAGAAAGGCGACTTTCACAGGTTCTTGCGGGGTGAACCCAAGATGCGACACATGCACCGCTTCGCTCCGCGTCACATTCGGTTCAAATTTGAACGAAACAGGTTCAACGCTGCTGCCTGGGAAGTTGATTTGATAGGTCTTTCCGGCTTTGAGTGAGCTAGGAAGTTTGAGGTACATCGTATGCACCATCGGAAATTCAAATTTCCATTGCCCGACACGCGCCATATCAGTGGGTTTGGATTTGCGATAGACCGTACTGGGATTGACGATTGCCGAGTAAGTCCGGTCTTCTTGGGAGGTAATGCGATAACTCGTCATTCGATCAGCCCACTGCGGATCAAACGGAGAGGCAATGAATTGGTCAAACGGATAGAGAATGTTGCGCTGTTTGCCAATCAGGGAGCCGATCGCTTTGCCGTTACGAATCACCCAATCTTCATCAATGGGACGAGGTTGCTCGATGCGATCGCCGGACTCCGGTTTGTAGGGAGTTTGCTTCGCATGAATAACTTGTCCGGTTTCAATCCGAATGGCCAATAGGTCAGGCTTGACTAAGTAAGCCTGATTCACTTTAATTTGAGGGCGGTTGCCTGCATCAACCCCAGAAATATTACATCCCGCTAACACCAGTCCTAAACTCAGTGGAATAAAGGATTGAAGCTTCATAAGGCACGCTCCCCGTAAAATCTCCCTCCCTATTCTGCAATTCAATATCACAGAAATCCGTAAGTTTATGGAAATCTTGCGAAATGCGATCGAGTATTTAAAGAAACAATTTTCTTTCACCCAATCCGTACAACTTTCGCTAAGTAGAGACATAGAGTTGATGGGCATCTTGAAACGCTGCTTATGATTTCTTTATCGATAGAGCTTTATTTATGTTGTTTAGATTAAACAGTTGCTCATTCTGTACTAGTAGTTATACTTACCAATGTACGTAAGCGCACGAATAAATGATTAAAGTGATTCAGCCGAAAGTCTCGCTGGCTTACACTTTAAGGCTCATTATGTTACAAAATTCTGTTAGCTGTCCTACCCATTTTTTCCTGAAGCAGGGGTTCTTACATGATGAATACTCGCTTGTTACTCGTTGTTCCCGTTCCGTTCCGTGTCGTAGACGGGCGTTATGGACTCGATGAACAAACGTGCGATGGATTGGTGCGTTGGGCTGAGCATTTCGATCGAGTGGTAATGGCAGCGCCCGTTTTGCCGGAAGCTGAGTCAGAGGAGCTTTCAAAGACGGAGACTTGGAGGGCAATTGCGGATTTGCCCTGTGCCGATCGCATTGAATTGGTTCCATTACCTTATGCTTATAAACCGATTCATTATATTCGTCATTATAGAAAAACTCGCGCTCTGATTCGAGAGAAAATTCAAGCATGTGAACTCCTCTGTTTTGCGCCTGCGGTTTGGATTGGGGATTGGGCGACGGTTGCCTGCGAGGAGGCGATTCGATTAAATCGATCGTATGCGGTCTGGGCGGATCGAGTGGAATATGAAGTGATTCGGCGACTGCTAAAAGAAGAAACGTCGCTGAAAGTCAAACTGAAGGAGGCGGTCACACTGCCGTTTACTAAGAAATGTATTCAGCAGGTGATTCGGCAGAGTGAGGTTGGACTGTTTCAAGGTCAGGATTGTTTTACCGCGTATTCGCCTTTGAATCCAAATTCACATTGTGTATATGACATTCACACGCAAAAATCGGATCAGATTAGTCCGACTCGATTGGCAGAGAAACTCGATCGAGTGCAAAATCATCAGCCGCTCAAGATTTGCTATGTCGGTCGTGCGGTAGAAATGAAAGGGGCATTGGATTGGGTGCAAATCATTCAGCAACTCCATGAGCGCGGCATCAAGCTCGAAGCAACTTGGCTTGGGGATGGGCATTTGCTCGATGAGATGAAGCAGATGGCGGTTGACTTGGGGATTTCAGATCGGATTACGTTTGGCGGATTTGTCAGCGATCGCGCTCAAATGCTGGAGACGATGCAGCAGCATGATCTGTTTATGTTCTGCCACAAAACGCCGGAGTCTCCGCGTTGTCTGGTTGAGGCGTTAGTGTCTGGGTTGCCGATCGTGGGCTATGACAGTGCTTACCCGCGCGGTTTAGTCGAGCAATTCGGCGGCGGGATTTTTACGCCAATTCATGATCAAACGGCTTTAGCCGATCAGATTGTGGAGTTGGATCGCGATCGTCAAAAGCTTGGCAATCTGGTTCAACAAGCTGCACAATCTGGCACGCTCTACGATGAAGAAACCGTGTTTAAACATCGCAGTGATTTGATTAAAAAATTCGTGGTTCCGGGCAGAGTAACTGTGAAGTGTGAAGCGGTGGCAGTCCATTAAATCTTGAAACAATCACTCGACAACTTTTAATCTCTGATTGGGTTCAGTCGATTTATTTCGACTCCTCGTGAGGAGTTTACCACTCAATTTTCTTTTATTGGAAATAATATTCTTCTCCGCGTAAATTCCTAACCTCTACGATCGCTGAAACTTTCACCTAGAAAGGATTCTGAACGTTTTAAAAGATTTTAGTACCGTCGTACTAAACTTGTGTTATCCTTCTCCCGTTAGAGTGTGAGCATCGGCTAAACGGCATGAGTATTGACGACACAACCCAACTGATTCAGCTAATTCTCAATTCAGTATTAATGCTGCTGGCGTGTGCATTTGTTCTAGGAGGGCTACTCCTCAGACGCAGCGTCATCGAAAACCGTCTTCAAATTACAAATATCGAATACTTTCAAATTCTCGATCGTTTCCAGCAACCGAATCGTATCGCAATGCTGCAAAAGCAACTCCGCTATTTGCAGCAACGAGTCAAAACCGCAAATAATGGCATTTTAGTCATGTATTACGCGGTAATGCTATTTGTCTCAAGCACGCTACTTTTAGCAATCCGAACCGTCGTCAGTGCCGAATGGCTCGTGACGACTTCTCTAGCAGTATTTATCTGCGGAGTTGCCGTCTTGCTGTTTAGCGTCGCGATCGTAGTACTCGATCTCCACCAATCCGATCGTCCTTTCTGGCAAGAAATGCGAGATATCCTCTCGACCGATGTGCCTGAAAAACGCCGGATCAAAAAAATGCGCGGAACTCGATCGATTCGTCGAGTTGCCGTTCGCTAAGTCTCCGGCGCAATTACTTGAGCAGATTTGCCCGAAGCATCGACCACAATCCACCCGGTTACGCGATCACTCGGTTCAGTCTGACTGACTTTGAATGGAGTCTTTTCGCCTTTTGTACTAATGTAGAAATCTGCATTCTGAGCAGGCTGAACCATAAACCCACGATCGCGTAAACACCACATCGCCCAACCCTTAAGCGTTTGATTTGCAGGATTAAACGGCACAGGCGGGTTATCAAAGACGGTCTGCATCACTTGGATCAACTGCGACATATTTCTGAATAGAAATCACCATTTTTAGCGTAAACGGTAACGTGCCGAACGCCTGCATTGAAGCTGAATTTGATACATTAGTATTGGAACTTGAACACTCCCCACCTCTGAGGAGCCAACTCTACATGTAGAGATACGACTTCAAAAAATTTATAGATATAGCGTTCAAGATCAGTTAATCTAAGACTCATTCCTTCGCGTGGGTTGAGTGAATTATGTCTTTCGTCGGTCTACACATTCACAGCGATTACAGTTTGCTCGATGGGGCTGGGCAATTACACAAACTCGTCGATCGAGCCGTTGAACTCGAAATGCCCGCGATCGCTCTGACCGATCACGGGGTGATGTATGGCGCGATCGAATTGATCAAAACCTGCCAGGGGAAAAATATTAAGCCGATCATCGGCAATGAGATGTATATCATCAATGGCGACATCACAAAGCAAGAACGTCGCCCGAAATATCATCAAGTTGTTCTTGCCAAAAACACACAAGGCTATAAGAACTTAGTAAAGCTCACGACGATTTCGCATCTACAAGGCGTTCAAGGTAAAGGGATTTTTTCCCGTCCTTGCGTCAACAAAGATTTGCTAGAGCAGTATCACGAAGGCTTGATTGTTACGAGTGCCTGTCTCGGGGGTGAAGTTCCACAGGCAATTCTGCAAGGTAAGCCCGAAATCGCTCGAAAAATTGCAGCTTGGTACAAAGAGATTTTTGGCGACGATTACTATCTCGAAATTCAAGATCACGGATTGCTAGAAGAACGCATCGTCAATCCTGAGATTGTGCAAATCTCAAAAGAATTAGACATCAAACTGATTGCAACGAATGATTCTCACTATGTTTCTTGCTTTGATGTTGAAGCTCACGATGCGTTGTTGTGTATTCAAACAGGCAAGCTAATTTCTGAAGAGAAACGGCTGAGATATACCGGAACGGAGTACCTAAAATCAGCCGATGAAATGCGATCGCTCTTCCGCGATCATTTGCCTCAAGAAATTATCGAAACCGCGATCGCAACTACCGTGACTGTCGCCGACAAAGTAGAAGAATACCAACTGCTCGGAGGCGAAGCTAGAATCCCAAATTATCCAATTCCAGAAGGCTATACAGCCGACACTTACATCGAGAAAATTACTTGGGACGCATTAGTTCAACGCCAAAAGCTCAACTCACGAGACGAGATCACCCAAGAGTACCAAGATCGCCTCGTCTATGAGCTAAACATGCTCAAACAGATGGGCTTCTCCACTTACTTTTTAGTCGTCTGGGACTACATCAAATATGCTAGAGATCATAAAATTCCAGTCGGTCCGGGTCGAGGTTCCGCAGCAGGCTCACTTGTCGCATATGCTTTGGGAATTACGAATATCGATCCAGTTCATCATGGCTTACTGTTCGAGCGATTCTTGAACCCCGAACGCAAATCGATGCCTGATGTGGATACAGATTTCTGCATCGAACGGCGCGGTGAAGTGATTCAATACGTGACCGAGAAGTACGGCACAGAGCGAGTTGCCCAGATCATCACCTACAACCGGATGAACTCAAAAGCAATTCTGCGAGATGTCGCACGAGTGTTGAACATTCCACTGAGCGAAGCCGATCGCATGGCGAAGCAAATTCCCGTCTTTCGGGGTAAGTCTACTAAGCTCAAAAAGATGGTGTCTCCTGAAGAAACACCCTCCAAAGAGTTCAGCCAAAAATACCAGCAAGATCAAGTCATCCCTAATACAAATCCGCCGATTACCTATCGTCGCTGGCTCGATATGGCAATTCGCATCGAAGGCACAAACAAAGCAACTGGCGTTCACGCAGCAGGTGTCGTGATCGCGGCTGATCCATTAGATGAAATCGTGCCGTTAGAAATGACCAAAGACGGCGGCATTGTCACTCAGTACGCCATGGAAGACATTGAACAACTGGGATTGTTAAAAATGGACTTCCTGGGGCTAAAGAACCTCACCATGATCGAGAAAACGATCGACTTAATCGAACAAAGCCGCAACATCAAACTCGATCTCGACACATTGCCCCTCGACGATCCAGAAGTCTACAAGCTACTGGCAAGAGGTGAACTCGAAGGTATCTTCCAGCTTGAATCCTCTGGAATGCGCCAAATCGTCCGTGAACTCAAACCCGACGGCATTGACGACATTTCTTCTGTCCTCGCGCTCTACCGTCCAGGACCACTGGATGCGAAGCTCATCCCCAAATTTATCAATCGCAAACACGGACGCGAGAAGATCGACTATGCTCACGAAATTCTCACCCCAATTCTGAAAGAAACCTACGGCATCATGGTCTTCCAAGAGCAGATCATGAAAATTGCTCAAGACATGGCAGGGTATTCGCTTGGTCAAGCCGATCTGCTACGTCGAGCGATGGGGAAAAAGAAAAAATCCGAGATGGAAAAGCACCAAGCTATGTTCGTCAAAGGGGCAAAAGAACGGGATGTCGATCCCAAAATTGCCGA
Source organism: Leptolyngbya sp. Prado105 (assembly GCA_025454375.1). Taxonomy (GTDB): domain Bacteria; phylum Cyanobacteriota; class Cyanobacteriia; order Leptolyngbyales; family Leptolyngbyaceae; genus Leptolyngbya. Next base: position 6,116 of record JALOOO010000044.1, read on the forward strand.
GGATTTGTTCAAGCAAATGGTGTTGTTTGCAGAATATTGCTTCAACAAATCCCATTCCATGGCATACGGTTATGTCACGTTCCAGACAGCTTACTTAAAAGCGAACTATCCCGTTGAGTACATGGCAGCCATCCTGACCATCAACAGTGGAGAACAGGATAAAGTTCAGCGCTACATTGCAACCTGTCTGAACCTGGAAATCAAAGTACTCCCTCCAGATATAAATCGATCGGGAATTGACTTTACCCCCGTTGGTGATTCCATCCTCTTCGGACTCTCCGCTGTCCGCAACGTCGGCATGGGCGCGATCGAAGCGATTCTCGAAGCCCGCAACAAAGAAGGCAACTTCAAATCCCTAGCAGATTTGTGCGATCGTGTCGATTCCCGTGCAATCAACAAACGTGCTTTAGAAGCCTTAATCCACTGCGGCGCACTCGACTCAATCAATCTCAATCGCCATCAATTAGCCAGCGATCTAGAACTCGTCATGGACTGGGCACAATCGAGAGCACGCGATCGCGCCAGTGGACAAGGCAGCCTCTTCGATCTTTTCGGCACAACCCCACAGCAAAGCAGTTTTGAAACGGCTCCCAAAGCTCCAACGGTTGAAGATTATCCATCTCAAGAAAAGCTCCGCCTCGAAAAAGAAGTCCTCGGCTTCTACATCTCCGATCATCCGCTCAAACAATTACAAGACGCAGCGAGAGTTCTCGCCCCAATTAGCTTAGGCAATATTCAAACCTGCCGAGAAGGTTCGACCGTCAGCGCCATCATTATGATCACAGCGGTCAAACGAGTTACAACCAAGAAAGGCGATCCCATGGCAGTGATTCAAATCGAGGATCTCACAGGTCGCTCCGAAGCCGTGGTCTTCCCGAAATCGTTCGATCGCATTGGTCACTTAATCGAACCCGATGCCCGTCTTATGGTTTGGGGCAAAATCGACAAACGTGATGAAGACCAATACCAATTTATTGTGGATGATGCAGAGCCAATTCAAGATGTCCGCATGGTCATGGTCGAACTGGATGCAAAAGTGGCAGACGATGCAATGGAACGCCACCGCTTAAAGACAATCTTGCAGCAACAAGGCGATCGAGACAAAGCAAAAGTTCCAGTCATTGCGATCGTCGGCACATCTGTAAAAAATCAAATCGTCCGTTTCGGCTCCCAATTCCGAGTCCAAGACGAAGAAGCGACCGTCACTGCCCTAGAAAAAGCAGGCTTCAGAGCCAAAGTATCGTCTCTCATGGGTTAGCAATGCGCTAAAAAAAGTCACTGATCGCTTATCTAGCGATCAGTGACTTTAAGAAGCATTCAATCTCAGCGATCGAGCTTTTAGATTCTTGCCTCCTCCTTGACTAATTTCTCCCATCCCAAATCCTTCAGCGCTCCATTCCGTCTCAATGGTCGCGTTACTAACTCCAAAATATCGCGCGTATTCCCAAATCCATGAATTTGAGCAAACGTAAATTCCACCGACCACTTCGTACTAATTCCTCGCGCCTCTAGGGGATTCGCATGAGCCATTCCAGTAATCACCAGATCCGGCTTCAACTCATGAATCCGCTGCAACTGATTATAGTTATCCGGCTTCTCTACGATCGTTGGCACGGGAACGCCCATCTCAGTGCAAGTCTTTACTAAGAAATCCAACTCTGCCGCCTGATAGCGCTTATCCATATAGGGAATTCCAATCTCATGACAAGTCATTCCACACCGGATCAAAAATCGAGCTAATGAAATCTCTAGCAAGTTATCACCCATGAAAAACACAGACTTGCCGCGAATCAATTGGAGATAGTCCTCAACACTTTCCCAAATTTTTGCTTCTCGCTCATCCAGTCCTTTCGGTTCAATATTAAACACTGAGCAAATTTTCTCAACCCAAGCCCGTGTCCCATCAGGACCGATCGGAAAAGGAGATCCAATCAGCTTAGTTTTCCGTCGCCGCATCAAGGTCGTTGCCGTCCGTGACAAAAACGGATTTACTCCCGAAACATAGTAACCTTCCTCAATCACCGGAAGCTCTGTATAGCGTTTCGCAGGCAACCAACCTGAGACTTTCACCCCTTGCTTTTTCAACTCCAAAGAAAGCTGAGTCACGATCGGGTCAGGCACTGATCCAAACATTACAAGTGGCGGATGGTCTACATATTCAGACTCCTCACGCTTCACATCTTCCTGCTTACGTCCGAAGTTCATCAACTTCTGAATCGCATTGCGCTCCTCTTTATCCGCTGCCTCGGTTGGAGCCTGGGTCGGGCAGCGTTGCGCCATGGCTGCTAGGACAGTATCTTCCCCTTGTGTAAAGGCATAGTCCAGACCATTCGCCCGCGCAACCACGATCGGAATTCCAATCTCAGACTCTAGCTTTGGAGCCAGTCCTTCCAAATCCATTTTGATAATTTCAGTTGTGCAAGTGCCAATAAACACAATCACACTGGGATTACGATCGCGCTTGACTTGCTCACACAACCGCTTTAGTTCGTTGTAATCATTTAGCTGCGCTGAAATATCGCCTTCTTCAAGCTCTGCCATGGCATAGCGCGGCTCTGCAAAAATCATCACACCCATCGCATTTTGCAGAAAGTAACCGCAAGTTTTTGTCCCAATGACTAAGAAAAAGCTATCTTCAATTTTTTGGTAAAGCCATGCGACACAGCTAATCGGACAAAAAGTGTGATAGTTCCCAGTTTCACACTCGAAGTTCAGTGCTTGGGGTTGGGGATCAGCAAGAGTCATAATAATTCTCTGAATTTGGGATTTTATTGAGGGGATTTGCGGCTGCGTCCTTCGCAGGTTTCGTCCATTTCAGCAGGGCGACGAGGTTTGGTGGGTGCTTCTGTTGCAGAACTCGCAGGCAAATATTTTGGACGTTCAGCTTTCAGATGTTTTTGATTCAGTTCTTGTTCGGGATCAAAGTTCAGTCCCAAAGCAACAACAATTCGATCGGGATGATTACTCAAGTCCACAATTAAGGGCAGCATTTCCGTCAGCCGAGGTTCTTCGATCGACAAAACGCCCAAAATAAAGCTTGAAGAAGGTCGCCGATTGCCTTCACAACTGACCCAGATCGATAATCGTGAAATCCAAGCGCGGTTTTCTTGGTAATAATCTAGCCAGCGATCTTTTAGCGATCGACGCAAATGATCAATGTTCACAAGTCAAACAAAGTAAAAGGACAAAGTTGGCTCTCACTGATCACATAACGCGATTTGCTGCCTTCATCCTTTTCCCTTCATTCTTTCTTTAGACCATCATCAAATCTAGTTCTGCTTCTGCGGTCTTCGTCGGCTGCGGCGGATTTAGATAGAAATCAGACAATAATGAGAATAAATCTCGATCGGCAGCATCTTTTGGCACAACGCCTTCTGGATTTGCCAAAATCTGATCGGCAATGTTGAGATAGTAATCACAGACATAGTTGAGTGACGGATCAGACTCCGCCATTTCAAACAAAGTCTTCCCTTTTACCCGCGACACCCGAATATCTTCGATCAAAGGCAACACTTCCAAAATCGGCATCGGAACTGCATCGACATACTTCTCAATCAAATCTCGCTTTGCCGTGCGATTGCCAATTAATCCTGCGAGTCGCAACGGATGTGTCCGTGCCTTCTCTCTGACAGAAGCCGCAATCCGATTCGCTGCAAACAAGGCATCAAACCCATTATCAGTCACAATCATGCAGTAGTCCGCATAGTTCAACGGAGCCGCAAACCCGCCGCAAACGACATCTCCCAACACATCGAACAGAATCACATCGTATTCGTCAAACGCATTGAGTTCTTTGAGCAGCTTGACTGTCTCACCAACAACATAGCCACCGCAGCCTGCTCCTGCTGGAGGACCGCCTGCTTCCACACAGTCTACGCCGCCGTAGCCTTTGTAAATGACATCTTCAGCCCAGACATCTTCATAGTGATAGTCCTTCTCCTGAAGCGTATCAATAATCGTCGGGATTAAAAAGCCAGTCAAGGTAAACGTACTATCGTGCTTTGGATCGCAACCGATTTGTAAAACCTTTTTGCCGCGTTTTGCTAATGCGACTGAGATATTGCAGCTTGTCGTCGATTTGCCGATGCCGCCTTTGCCATACACTGCGAGTTTCACTCTAAGGTTCTCCTAATCGTCTTATGAAGGGATGAGCGCAAATCTGTTCTGTTTGCATTGTTGTTGATCTATCGGCTTCTGCCTAGCCCTCGTAAAAACAAGTTACATCTTCAGAAGAATCAATCTTAAGAATAATTGAATGAAAATCTTGAGAGCAGACCAGAATCAGATCTAAGCCAGAATATGGCATTTTTTGGTTTCTTATATACCGTTTTATATAAAAATCAGAACAATAAACAAACTTTTCGAGGTCAAGCTTATCAGGCTTTCTATGCAAAACATTTCCCGAATTCAGTCAAGCGCCCCCCTTCAAAGTCCCCCTTCTGAGAGATTGAGGAAGCTGAAACTACCCCAACTGAACCAAGAACTGCGATCGCCCCATCCTTGTATTAAGAATCATCAAACTTCTGCCCTTCTTGACCCAAAGAAAAAGGCACCCAACGTTGGATGCCCTCGTGAACTCCTTTGATGATGAAAAACGAAAATTAGCTATGCACCTCGACGATTTCCACGCTGCTGACGCATTTGCTGAATTTGATCGCGTTGCGCCTGCGTCAGGACCTCTTGATTAATTCTTTGCCGCCCCGCCTTCATCTTGTCTCGAATCTGCGCTTTTTGCGCATCGGACAAATTCAGCGATCGCATCATCTTTCCAGGCTTTTCGCCTCGCTGCACTGCTGCATCATACTGAGTCCGCTGTTCAGCGCTCAAAACGTTGGCATAAATATCCTTCTGCACTGCTTCTCGAATCGACTTCATCGATTGCTTCTGTGCATCAGTTAGACCCAGCTTGTTTGCAAATTCCTGCTTAGGAGCTTGTACCAACCGATTTGAGGGGCGAGCATGAGCCGCGAGTATTGGTGAGACTGCCATCGTTAATGCAATCGCACCAGAAAGAAGAATCGAAATCTTTTTCATTGAGAATTTCTGCATTGTGTGAGTCAAAAAATTAGGTCAGTAATCCGCTAACGAATTAGCTTCACTTCCTTAGACTGACCTACACTCTCAAAGGTTCAAACTCTCAATGGTTCAAATGGTGCTTCGCTAAATGGGCAAAACGATCGTGAATTCAGTGCCCTGACTCCTGACAGAAGAACACTCCAATCGTCCGCCATGCTTCTCCATGACAATTTGGCGGCTGATCGGCAAACCTAACCCTGTTCCTTTGCCAATCGGTTTTGTTGTAAAGCTCGGCTCAAAAATTTGAGACTGAACGTCAGGTAATATCCCCAATCCGTTATCTTTTACTCGGATTGAAATGGTTTGATCCTCTCGGTTTACCTCTGTCGAGATCCAGATAACATTGGGCGATGCAGCAATCTCTTCGTAAGAGCGACCTTCATTTTGTTCTTCAAACGCATCGATCGCGTTTGCGATCAAATTCATAAAGACCTGATTTAACTGCCCTGGATAGCAGCTAATCGGAGGCATCTCGGCAAAGTTGCGAATGATTTGAATCTCAGGATGTTTCTCGTTTGCTTTCAGGCGATGTTTTAGCAACATAAGCGTGCTTTCGATGCCTTCGTGAACCTGAAACTCAGCTTTTGAAGAAATATCTGATCTGGCAAACGACCGTAGTGAAAGGCTAATGTCCCTCAAGCGATCGACTCCTTCATGGATGGAGCTAATGACTTTCGGTAAATCTTCAGAAAGGTATTCTAAATCGACCTCTTCAATAAATTCTGCAATATCTGCTGCTGAGTCTTGGCGCTGATACATCTGGATCAATGTGAATAGATCCTGAGTGTAATCGTTAATATGTTTGAGATTGCCACTGACAAAATTGACTGGATTGTTAATCTCATGCCCAACTCCTGCCACAAGTTGACCGAGAGTAGACATTTTCTCACTCTGAACGAGTTGAATTTGAGCCATTTTTAGCTGTTGCAGCGAAGCTTCTAACTCAGCCGTACGATCTAGAACTCGCTGTTCTAGATCCTGCGCGAGTTGTTGAAGTTGTGCTTCAGTTTCAGCTTGTTCAGCAATTTTTGCTTGAAGGGATAGATTCAACTGAGAAATGCTCAGATGTAACTTGACACGAGCAATCACTTCTTCTTGCTGAAATGGCTTTGTAATGTAATCGACTGCGCCTAGCTCCAAGCCTCTGACTCTATTAACTGAGTCAGAGAGCGCCGTCATGAAGATAATGGGAATCTGCCGAACGTTGGCATTTTCCTTCAGTCGCTGACAGGTTTCAAATCCATCGATTCCAGGCATCATCACATCTAAAAGAATCAAATCTGGGAGCGCATACTCTGCCTGTTCGATCGCGGATTCGCCATCTGTCGCCATCAAAGTTTTCCAGCCCTGTCCTTGCAATGCTTCGGAAAGAACTTTCAAGTTAGTTGGCATATCATCTACAAGCAGAATGCGAACCGGAACTGATGAAATTGGGATCATTTAATGTGACTCCGCCTTGGTGTAGGCCTTAATGAACTGACGGATCTTTCCAGTTTGGAAGGTTGCAGTGAGCTTTCTAAGTTCGGCTACAAAGGTTACATAGCAAGCATTTTGCTCTAGCAATGTACTCAGAATGCCCTCGATTGCTGCAATATCGCCCATCATGGCGAGATGATATAGATCATCTAGAACGTTTTGATTTGGAAGAACTAGTTCACTACTGCCTAGAACCGTTTGCGGCTGAGGCTCGGTCGGTCGAGTTTGGTAGATCCAGGTTAACTTCAGCAATGATTGCAGTGTACTCAACAATTCTTCAACATCAAAAGGTTTTGGCAGGAAAGCATTTGCGCCTGCCTCAAAACTGCGCTGTCGATTCGACCCAAATACATTGGCACTCGACACAACGATGGGGAGATCACTCGTTTCGGGGTTTGATCGTATCTGCGCAATCAATCCCATCCCATCCAGTAAAGGCATCGCCAGATCAGTAATCACCAAATCAGGAATGCGATCGCAAATAGCTAACCACCCATCACTTCCGGTGTAGGCAACTTTGATTTCGCATCCAATCTCTTGAAGTAGTGCCGCGACCATTTTACACTGAGTACGATCGTCATCAACGACTAGAATAAATGGCGCTTTTCCTTTGATCCCAATTATTGCTTGATCCTGTGAGGGGGTTGATGCGGATTGATGCCATTCTGAAGCAATCTCAAATTCAACGTCTAGTGAAAAGACACTGCCTTCTCCTAAGCTACTTTGAACTTGAATACCACTTCCCATCAGGTTGGCAATTCTCTGACTAATCGCCAGTCCTAATCCTGTCCCTTCTGATTTGCGCTCAATCGCTCCTACCTGTTCAAAAGGCATAAAAATCTTATCAACCTGCTCGGTTGACATTCCCACTCCTGTATCTTCGATCTCGAATCGGATCTTAGACGCTTCAATCAGAATCGCTCGGAATGACACTTGCCCTTGGTCTGTGAATTTGATCGCATTGCCGAGTAGATTAATCAAAACCTGGCGCAGTCGCTTTTCATCTGCCACGATACCAGCAGGTAAGCGATCGTCAATTTCCACCTGAAATCCAATGCTTTTCTGCTCTGCTCGAATTCGACAAATTTCAGCAACTCCGTTGAGAAAACTCGCGAGATGAATGCTAGAGACATCCAGTTCAAGCTTACGCGCTTCGATTTTAGACAAATCTAAAATGTCATTGATCAATGTCAGTAAGTGTGAGCCGCACTGATGAATAATTTTGATCCCTTCTTGTTCTTTAGGGGTAACCGACCGTTCTAAAATCTGGGCATATCCCAAAATCCCATTCAACGGAGTCCGTAGCTCATGGCTCATATTTGCCAAAAACTCGCTCTTTGCCTGGTTTGCAGAATCCGCCGCTTGCTTTGCTTCTAGCAATTCATACGTGCGTTCTTCAACTTTTGCTTCTAGCGTCTTGGAATAATCCTTCAACTGATCATTTGCAGATTCTAATTCGCGATTGGCTTCTTCTAGCTTCTGTTGCTTGTGAGCATTAACACTCGCAATCACACTGGCTACAAAAGATGCGAGAGCGGGCGTAACTGGAATCAATATCCCACCTAAGAAGATGAAATAGGCTCCTGAGACGATCGCGCCACTAGCTCCGGCGGTCGCCCATAGGATTTTACCGCCTGGAATGCGAGAACCTGTGGGTAGACTTGCTAGCTTCCAACTTCCCACTGCTCCAAAGAAAGAGCAAGCAAAAATCCAAGCCATAAACTGGTTGAGCGTCAAGCCTTGCAGAATGTTCTTCTGTTTAGCGCCGTTGACGAGTTGATAAGCAATATTGGCGTGGACGACGACACCCGGTGTTGGATCATTTGCAGAGAACCACGAGGAGCTATAAGGTGTGCCAAAAAAGTCATTCGTACTGGCTGCAATCGAGCCGATGAATACCATACGATCGCGCATCAAATCAGTCGGAACACGACCTGCTAGAACATCACGCATCGATACGGTGTGAAAGGCATGTTCTGAACCGTGCCAATTTAATAAGATCTGATAGCCACCCACATCTGTATAGGAGTAGCCTGCTTCTGTATTTTGCAGAGGCGAATAGAGGGTTTGTCCAAGCTTATACTGTTGATGGTTCGGATCTTGGCTAGCACTTTCGAGCGAAATGCCTTCAGCTTCTAAATATTTCAAAGCAACGCGAGTTGCTAGACCTGGTTTAACCGTTTGATCCTTAGCATCCTCGGAAGTGAGTAAAGCGCGTCGAACTTGGCGATCTCCATCTAATACCAAGTCTGCGATCGCAACTTGATCTTTCTTCTTCAAAGTAGGTGGCGGTGCAACGCGATCGCCTGTTATTTTCTCAACTCCAATTAAATTTGGGGTTGATTCAAATACTTTCACCAGTTGTTTGTGACCTTCACCTTCTGGCAAATCCCGATAAAGATCCAAGCCGATCGCTCTCGGATTTTGTGCCCGAATTTTCTCAATTAATTGAGCCAATGACCAATCTGGAATGGGCCATTTCTTCACACTCTGAATATCCTGCTCATCAATCGTCACAATCACAATCGACTTAGACATCGCTCCTGTCGATCGCTGACGAAAGAACTGATCTCGGATCTGCCACTCAAACAAATTAAATACGCCTAGCAGTTGCCCCGCAGTAACAGTAGTGGCAACACTAGACGCAATGATTAAGACATTACGGTTTCGCCGAAAGAAAGCTTGGATTTTTTGCCACATAGTAGTACATGCTTCGGAATGCACTGGTCAGGCTGACCAGTGCTGGGTGGGCAATTATTTGAGAGAAGTCAGCATTGGAGCTTGCTCGATCGAGTTAAGCTCAACGGATGAGAGCAGTTCGCTCCAGTGTTTTGCCAGAACTTGATCAGTCGGTTGATTTGCCCGCAACATCGCTAAAGCTGCAACGCAGTCATACCAATGCCCGTTCTGTCCTAGGATCTTCGCTTTCTGAAGCGCATCGGCTTGCTTCAGATTTGATGCCATGTCTGCACTGATTGAGACTCGTTGAATCCAGCCATCCACGTAGGGAGCGCTTGGACTCAATTTTTCATCAATTTTGAGTGCCATGAACCACTGGTAGTTTTTTCCTACCTCTAGAGCAGGAGCAGAGGCAGGAAGTGAAATGGCTCGAATTCCTGCTTCTCGGTTAATGGCAATCGTTGCTTCGTAGATCGTGGTTCCTGCCTCGTCTTTCAAACTGAAGACGGCTTCTTCAGCATCGGTTGCAGGCAGGTAGACCAAGATGGTTGGACGTTCTGCAACGGTTGTGCCGTAGTAGTTCTGCGGCGTAAGCGCTAGCATTGCAGCGGGACCTGATGAAGCGACGAGAGACGGATCGAGTTCTTGTCTACCGAGACGGGAAGCTCCACCTGCGGCAGCACGAGGCGCACGATTTGTGCGTGAGGGTTGGAAGAATCCTCCTCGCGAAGCTCCACCCACTGCTGCTCGAACTCGGCGGTTTGCACCCGGTTGGAAAATGCTGCCCCGAGATGCACCGCCTGTCGCTTGTCTGACCGTGCGGTTTTGACGATTCGTGAACATACTGCTGCGAGATGCTCCACCTGTCGCTTGGCTAGGAGTACCATTTCCAGACGAAGGTGTGAACATTGGAGAGGCTTGAACCGGAGTCCAAGTGCTACTAGCAATCAGGGCAAAAATACCCATCGTGCTAGCAATTGCTTGTTTTTTCATAAGTTTCTATCGCGTCGGAATAAGATTGGACACAATTGAACTAAGTCATAAGAACACCACTTTCAACGATCGTAAGAAACAAATTGCCTTAAGCCAGCAGTGACTTTGCGTAATTCTCAGTCTGAGAAATCCGTGAATCCACAGAATTCCTAGCGATTTTTACTGCCAGTTTCCGACTAAGACAAACCCACCCCAGAAATAGGGATCCTTAAAGTCCGTTTCCTGCATCAGGTGGAGTTGTGCTTGCCGTAAAGCTTCGGCTTTCGTCCTCCCAGAGTTGCGAAGTTCCTGATAAAACTGCGTCATCAAAGTAGCAGCAGCTTTATCTTTGACAGGCCAAAGTGTAGCAAGCGTGGAACGCGCTCCTGATTTCACAGCAAGTCCTGCTAGACCTAGAACGGCTCGATCATCGCCGCTTGCCGTATCGCAGGCACTAAGAACTAGCAAATCGATCGCTTTTGTAACATCTCGGCTTTGCAGTAGTTCAGAGAGTTCTTTGATGTTGACGGTTCCATCCCAGGTCAGCAAGAACGTATCTTCGAGGCGGGAACTAAATTGTCCATGTGTGGCAAGATGCACAACATTGGCTTTACTATTTTTCAGTTGAGTTGAGAGTGCATCGCCTGTAAATTGTGCATTGAGCAGCTTGGAGGAAGGAATGGTTTTTGAAATTTCTTTGACTTCGGTTTCGACCGCAGGCAGAGCGGAAAAGCCCGATCGTGACTCGCTGATTCCGGCAACGATAGCGCCGATATTGGTTTGCTGAAGTGCCTGTGACGACATTAACTGAAGCCCAGGAGACAGCGTAACCGCATACTTCTCAATGAGATATTGTTTGCCATCGTAAAGCGCTGACATTGGGATGTTCCGCAGTTTTCCGTCTAGGACAAAGACTAGCGTTTTGGTGTCTTTGAGTTTGGACTCGACGGGGCGAATTAACCAGTCATAAACTTGTTTTGAGACGCGATCACGATCTTGAGCGTTGGAGACTGGATTGAGGGCTGCAAGTAATTGATCGAGGGTTTCTTCAACTTCAGCTTGTGGCTTTTCGGTAACGTGATATTGCAGGGGTTTGCCTGCGGTGGAAGAGATGACTGCTAAGCGATCGGGCAAAACGATCGGGTAGACGACCGTGGCAGTAGGATCAACCTGGTCGATTTGCTGAGTTTTGTCGAGGCAGGCTTCTCGGAAGAAGTTATCGAGTTCTGCGACTTGCAAAGATTCAATCAATTCTCGTGCGGTTGCAAGTTCTGCTTGTCCCGGGTTCCCTTCAAGCAAGAGCGCAACGAATTCACGATAGACAGGTTCGACACTCTCGCGGAAGGAGAACTGGACATCAGGATTAATTGCGGCAAGGTCGCCTCGGATTGCCCGCAAGGATTTTACCGCTTCGGTATAAGGGGCGATCGCTTGTTTGGACTTGCCTTGCTCGATTTTCAAGCGTCCCATTTGCCAAGCAGACTGAGCAATAATGTCGTCGGCTTGCAATTGACGAGCAATCTCAAGCGATTGCTTCGTGATGGTTTCCGCTTCTGACCATTGTTGAGTCCGCCCGTAAAGTTTGCCCCACTGATTGAGTGCGTAGGCTTCGGCTTGGAAGTCTTTTAGGGTTTTAGCAGATTGAACGGTTTGCTGAAGTAAGTTTGAAAGTGTGTCGAGCGGTAGCAGTTTCGCGCTGTCTTCAAGCTGATTGAGAGAGGCAGCAAAGTTGATTGCGCCATACATTGAAGTGCGACTAGGAGGCAATTGCTCAAGCTGGGTTAGCAATTGTGAGGCGATCGGGGCTGCTTGTTCGAGTAGGTCGTAATCGATCAACAGTTTAAAGCGATCGAGACGTGCTTGCAGTTGTTCTAAAGGGCTGACGGCTGCTTGTTCGGATTGTTCAAAGTAGGCTAAGGCTGCTTCTGGGTCGTCTAAATCGATTGCAGCTTTTCCAAGTCCTGCCAGAATTGCGCTGGTTTCGGACTTGAGATTTTTAGCTTTCGCGATCGCTAAGCCCTGTTCTAAAACTTTACGGCTTTCAGTAGAGTCCCCAATCATCTGGAGCGTTGCGCCGAGCGTTCTCAATCCGCTTACTTTTACTTCAGAATCTGGGAATTTTGCTAGTTGCTGATTGATCTCGGTCAACTGCTGCTTGGCGCGGCGGTAGTAGCCTAAGCTTTGCAGAGCTTGAGCCTGGTTGATTTGACTGCCTAGACTTCCGATCGTGTCTCCAGCTTGTTTGTAATAAGCCTGTGCTTGTTCCCAGCTTTCGAGCGCGGCTTCGGCTTTTCCGGTATGGAGAAGCAAACTAGCTTGAGTGTTGAGCGTCTGTGCCCAGAGAATGGCATTTACTCCGGGTTTGATCGCTTTGAGCAGCGCCAGGCTTTGCTCGATCGAGCGGGTTGCTTCGACCCATTGGCTTAATTCTTGCTGTGCCAGAGATAAGTAGCTGAGGCTGAGCGCTTCATTTAAGCGATCGCCGCTTGATCGATACTGTTGCGCAGCAGTTTGCCATGCGGAAATTGCTTCTGCAAATCGTCCGGACTGATATAGGGTCCGCCCTTGCTCTAATGCTGCGGTGGACTGTGCAGCGACGACAATCGGTGCTGGGGCAGGTTGGAGGGTTGCTTTTGCAGGCGTAATCGCGATCGCGAGGGACAGACTGAGAACGCCGAGACAGAGACAAAGCAACCGACGGTGCTTCGATCGGGAAATCATAGACAGTTACCTGAGGTCAATGGTTCGCAGAGAGAGAGACTGCTGAACATGAATCAGATTTAGTGTTCCCGGAAGCGTCGGGCTATCTGTACTCTATCTTGAGTGGAATGGCAATGGGGGAGGTTGAATTACCTGGAATATGGGTTGAAGTTTTGCGTCAATTGGATCTGAATCAATTGTCCGGGTTGAATCGTGGCGGGTCGGGGAGCGGTGAGGTAGGTTACGCCTGCTCCTACTGCGGCTCCACCGATGACATTCCCACCAGAAAGTCCGCCGAGAACAGCACCCGCAATCGCGCCGAGTCCAGAGTTTTGAATTAAGCGGTTGTCTTGAACTTGTCGTTCTCCGCCGATCGCGTCTGATCTGCCAACTAAAGCGAGGTTTTGACCTTGGACGGTGACCGCTTGAGTGACAAAACGGCTCCCGTTGCGATCGGTTTCAAACTTTCCCATGACGGCACTGCCTGGGGCAACGAGTAATCGTCCTGCACGATCGCGAATTTCGTTCTGTAAGACCAATACATCTTGCCGAGACTGGTTGCCCTGAAGTCTTAGCGGCTCGTTGCCGGGGTAGAACAGACTAAGCTTTGTGCCGACCGGAAGCATACTGTCAGATGGGAGGTTGGAATAACTGATTTGCTGCGGAGCAGGTTGCTGATTGATTAAAGTAGGAAGAGGCTGACCAAATTGAATCGTTCTCTGACGCATTGGCACAGGAGTGGCTTCAACAGGTCGAGACGTGGGGCGTTGCTCGATTGCAGGTTGTTCTGGGGCGGGAGAACGGCGATCGAGTTGGGGAACGGTGACTGTTGGCTGAGTGCTGGGCAGATTTGTCGGGGCATTAATCGGGGGAAATGAGTTTGGAATTGCCAGACTGGGATTGACCTCTGGAAGTCTCAAGCTAGGGGCTTGAGGGGCGACTTGTGGAGTCACAGGGGCATCTGGAAATAGAAGGCTGCTACCAGAAGGCGCATTGCCCGATCCAGCCGAAGGTGGCATTGGATTAGATTGAATGGGCGCTAAGGCAGGGGCAGTGACGGGCGGCGGTGCAGTATTTGTGGCTGGAAGGGGCGGTGCAGAATCGATCGTAGGCGGTGCGGGAGGAAGCCCAAAATCATTTGCGGGTGCTTCTGCTTGTGCGACTTTTTGTTCGGTTGGGTGAGGGGTTGGCTGCGGCAGTGGAGCCGTTTGCATGGGGCGGAGCGCATTGAAAACGGCTTGGGTCTGAGCAGAAGGCTTGCTAGCAACGAAGAGCGGACGGAGTGTCCAGGTTTTGTCTGAGCCTTGAGCTTGCTGGAGTTGAACCTGCGAGTCGCTGAGCGTTTGGTCTGAAGCGAGTTCAAGAACAATGCGAGCGGTATCAGGTTGAAATTGGAAGACGCGAACTTGTCGGACTGAGCCTGAATAGGTCTGTTGGGGCGGGGCTTGTCCGACTTGAGTATTGGGGAGGTCGAGAACGATCCGAGAAGGATTGGATAAGAAAGAATACTTCGGGGTGATGCCTGCTGCCACGGTCACTTCGAGTTGACTAGTGGTCGGATCAAAGCGCCAGTTTTCGATCGGGGCAGCGATGGCAGAGGCGCTAGTGAACAGGACGATCGCGCTAATCAATTCAGAATGTGTGAGGGCTTTTTTCAGCATGGCAAATCAGAAAAAATATAGCGATCGAGTGTAAATCACTCGAAAAGAATTGCGTGGATTATAGGCGAGTTTTGGAGAACTGTGACTGTTTTGAGATAAAAAAATTGCCTGAGTGGGTTGCTCAGGCAATCTTTTTTTTAATTTGGAAGTTTAGAGAGCAGATGGATGAATGGAGACGCTCTAGATGAAAAGTCTCTACCTGAATGAATTATGGTTTTTTCTCAGCAGGTTGGGTCACTTCGTTGACCTTCTCTTTAACAGCAGTTCCGGTTTGTTTTGCAGCATCACCTGCTTGTTTTGCGGCATCACCTGCTTGTTTTGCGGCATCACCCGCTTGCTTCATGCCTTCACCCGACATGTTTTTTGCGGCATCACCTGCCTTGGTTGCGGCTTCGCCTGCCTTGGTTGCGGCTTCGCCTGCCTTGGTTGCGGCTTCACCTGCTTTGGTTGCGGCTTCACCCATTTTGCCTTTTGCGGCATCACCTGCTTTAGTCGCGGCTTCGCCAGTTTTCTTCATGGCTTCGCCTGCTTTATTCACTGCATCCGCAGGTTTTGCGAGGGGCGCGGCTGGAGACGTGGGAGGAGCAGCTTGCTCGGTTCCTGCACAAGCGCTTAAGCCTGTGACGAGAGCAAGTCCAGCAAAAACGCCGATCGCCTTGAGTTTCATCATGATTTCAACCTCAAAAACTGTAGTAGATTTTTCATTCGGAGGAGCCATCACAATTTATCGCATCTTGGCAAATCTAACGCTTTCGTAATTAAATTTTTCGATTGTTATAGAATTTTTAGTTTGAATGTTGGAGGAGCCGTGGAAAATTTCTATTGAACTTTGTCTCGCCACAGCCTTTCTAGCATTTCAATTTGCTGCTTCAAGAGACGACGTTTGCGAGTTTTTCGTGCAAAAATTACAACACAAAATCCGAGTGGCAGCGCGATCGCAAATAATCCCTCTGAAATTAGCAGCGCATCATTTTCGATGGGAAAGCCGGGGACAGTAGAAATTGAGCGAATGGGTTGCAAGGGGGATGGCATAGGACAATTTTCAGAACGAAAAGATTGAATCACTACCCTCTGAGCCAAGTCAGTTTTATTTTGCCATCAGATTGCTGAATGCCTTGTGTTTATTAGGTTTCTTTAAGAGTTTGCTGTGATATGAGGACAAAGTTTTTCAATCATGACTTATCGGATTTCGTCGTAGAACTGTTTGAGCCGAGTGGGAGAAACGCCGATTCCCCAAAGAATTCCAATGTAGAGATAGATTCCTGTGGCTTTCCAGTCTCCCCATTTTGCGACTCGTCGATCGGACGATTGCACAATTCGGTTAATTTGACGGATTTTGCCTCGCTTTAACAGTCGCAGGCAGAGGTCGCCATCTTCCATAATCGGCATGGTCGCATCGAATCCGCCACATTCCCAGAAGTCCGATCGCCGACAGAACATGACTTGATCGCCAAATAGAAGTCGTAAGCCTTTCACAAAGAGGTGAGGACGAAATAGAAGCGGGGCGTAGTAGGTTTTAAGAAAATTGTGCAGGGAGATGCCCCAGCGGGTCGTCACCTCGCCTGTCATGATCGAAATGAAGCCAGCACAAGCGATCGAGGAATCTTCTAACGTGTGAACGAGCAGGGCAATCGCATCGCCTGGAAGTTGAGTGTCGGCGTGGAGAAAGCAGAGAATGTCGCCTGTGGCATGAGTTGCGCCGTGATTGAGTTGGATGGCACGGCCGGGACGATCAGTGTGGAGAATTTTGAGCTTGAAAGATTGGGCAATTTCGATCGTATTGTCAGTGCTGCCGCCATCGACGAGAAGAATTTCGTCAGGGGGAGGATTGAGTATTTGTAACTGACGCAGCGTGCGTTCTAAACTGCGGCTTTCGTTGAGGGTGGGAATGATAATGGAGACGCGAGACATGGCTACTTTAGACCCAAAAGCGATCGCATAATCCAAATTCTGCGGATTAAACTCTCATATATCATCAGTGTCGCAAAGATAGTCAGGGTGCTGATTGCAAAGAATTTTGTCCCGGTAGAACTATCCAGCCTTACAACATAAAATGCGATCGCAACGAGGACGGTTTGATGCAGCAAATAAATCGGGTAAGCGGCTTCACTCAGGTAATTCAGGATGGCATTGCGATGTTGGAGAGACTGTTGTCCTAGACTGAGAATGGCGAGAACACTGATCCAGGAATTCACACCTCGAAATGCCTGATAAGTCATATAAATCGGAGTGTAGCCGCGATCAAGGCTCGGTAAATTTAAGTAAATCCCCATCAGCACGATCGCGCTGCTCACGAGCCAAATTCGATATCGATCGAGCAGTTCTGTAAAGTGCGATCGTGAAATTAAGGCGTATCCGTAGATGAAATAAGTCAGATAGAGCAAGACATTTGCCCAATCGTCATAGAGATTTTGAAATCCAAACCATCTCGGTCGAAAAATTGCTTCAATCAACATTAACGGCAATGCTAGCAGGATGAGATTGGGTTTGAATTCTTGCGGCTTGAGATAGCGAAAGATGGGTAAAGCTACGATCGAAAACACAAGTAGATACACAATGAACCAGAGATGCGCCCATTCAAAATTTCCAGCAGGGCGAATGCCATTAAAGAATTGCGGATAGAACTCAAGATACGATCCTTGAAAGCGATTGCGAATTCGCAACGCCAGATAGACTTGGGGTGGAACCAGGACAAATAGCCCAAAAATGAAGGGAATCAGCAATCGTTGAATCCGCTCTTGAATATAAGCCGTTGTCGATCGTTTCTCTAAAGCAAACCAGCTTGCGGCTCCAGAAACGAAGAAAAACAGCGGCATGTGCCATTGATGAATCAGTGAAATCAGTTTGCCAAAGAATTCACTTGTTTCACGGTTTACGACGTAGAATTCGCCTAATTGTCCTTGGTAAAACACTGCCGCTGCATGAAAATAAATCAAAACAGCGACGGCGAATACTCTTAACCAATCGAGATCATTTCGTCTCATCACGCATCAAATCTGTAGGCTTTTCCTCAAATGTCTGGGTTGAGTCTTCCGCGATCATAGGCAATTTTACGAATCGGAACGCGATCGAATCGAAATTTGATTTGAGAATTTTTGGCAGATTGAGGTTTAATACTGAAAGTCCAAACTTGTCTGTGTAGATTAGACTGAGAACGAAGGTTTTCAAGTCAGCCTACAAATCTTTATCCGTTTAAGGTGAAATGAATCGAGTGGATAACCCGGCTCCTAACAACAAAGCTCGTCCCAAAGACGAAAATCCCTGGCTAGAGGGACTCAAAACGATCGGTTTAAGTGCCGTTCTAGCGATCGGGATTCGGCAGTTTGTTGCAGAAGCCCGTTACATCCCATCAGGATCGATGCTGCCGACGTTACAAATCAACGATCGCTTAATCATCGATAAGATCAGCTATCGCTTCAATAATCCCCAACGCGGTGATATTGTCGTTTTTGCTCCGACAGCAAAGTTAGAACAGCAAAATTTTCATGATGCGTTTATCAAGCGGGTGATCGGCTTACCAGGCGATAAAGTGCAGGTCAAAGGAAATCGAGTGTATATCAATGACCAACCGCTGCGCGAAGATTACATCAATGAAGCGCCTCAGTATGAATGGGGTCCTGAAGTGATTCCGCCGAATTCCTATTTAGTCTTAGGGGACAATCGCAATAATAGCTACGACAGCCATTATTGGGGGGTTGTCCCACGCGATAAGATTATTGGTCGGGCAGTAGTACGGTTTTGGCCTCCGAATCGCGCAGGCGAAATCACTCCCGAACCTCAGTACTAAAGATTTCTAAAACTCGACCTGTAATCGATTGGTTGAGCCAAGATGTATTGCTGGACAGCGATCGCAAATTTGAGCGATCGACTGTCCATTTTTCGTTTGGGTTAAACAGAATCAAAGGCTGAGGCTGAAATGATTGATTCAGACATTGAGCAGGTTTTACGGTCAAACTTTGCCATAAGTCCAACGCAGACCAGCGACCCGATTCGACTAAATTTGACCAGAGCAGAGGTAACGCAAGTTCTAATCCGATCGCACCCGGAGGCGCTTCGCCAAACGCAACGGTTTTGTCTTCGTAAGTGTGAGGGCTGTGATCAACCGCGATCGCGTCAATTACGCCCTCTTGAACGGCTTGGATTAAGGCTTCTCGATCGCTTTGGTTTCCCAGAGGCGGATCGAGTCGTAAATTTGGGTCGTAAGTGCTGAGGGCATTCGTGTCTAAGAGCAAATGTAGCCAAGTTGTACTGGCAGTAATTGGAATGCTTCGCGCTTTGGCTTCTCGAATCAATTCAACGCTGCGGGCGGTTGAGATTCGCATGAAATGGACGGGTGTTCCAATTTCGGCAATACATTCGAGCAGGGCTGATAAGGGAGCAGATTCTGCCATAACTGGGACTCCAGGCAGTCCGAATCGCATTGAGTTTGCACCTTGGCGAATGACACCTTTTCCGCCAAGTCCTGGATCACATGCCCAGAGTGCAACAGGTTTTTGAATCGGTTGCAAATATTCCAAAACGCGACGGATGAGGGACAAGTTTGTAATGGGTTTCCCGTCTGTAAATCCGACGATGCCAACATTTGCCAATTCTGCGAGTTCGGTCATTTGTTGACCTTCGGTTCCCAAAGTCAGCGCACCCCAGCAGTTGATGTTTTGCGATTTGAGTTG
>JALOOO010000045.1 GCA_025454375.1 Leptolyngbya sp. Prado105
CTTCCTTTTCCCAAACTCGCCATCTGAATTGTGACAAGATCTGAAACTGCATTCTGCTGAACTGCTTGTTGAGTGGCTTTAACTGCGATCGCATCATTATCAATTGCGAGAACTTTCGCGCCTAATACTGCGATCGCGACACTCAAAATTCCAGATCCACAACCGAGATCTAATACTTCTAAGTTTGGAGTAACATGCTTCTCGATTAGGCGCAGACTCAGGATCGTTGCAGGATGAAATCCACTTCCGAATGCAAGGCTTTCTTGAATGTTGAGGGTTATGTCATCCGCATGATTTGCAGTGCCAATCACGAATCGGTTTCCAATTCGATAAGTTTCAGGAGTTGATTCTATTTTTTGGTCTACGATTGCGGATTCTAATTCTGTTGTCATTCCGGTTCGATGCAGCGAAGAGAGTGCGTTTTTAATTGGATTTACTAAGGCTCGATCGCTCAAATAAAATCGAACATGAAACGCCCAAGGAGCAGAAGCTTTCTCGATGTGAAGCTCTCCAGAGTAATCAACGGTAGTCAGTAAAGATCGAATCCAATCGATCGCTTCTTCTGTGGCATCTAAACTTAATTCTATATAGCTCATAAAGCTTTCCGAATCGCCTCTTCTGCTAAGCGAGCCATGATTTGATATCCAGTCGAGTTTGGATGCAATCCATCTTCTGACAGATGCGATCGTAAGTATCCCCGCTCATCTACCATCGAACTGTAATAATCCAAATAAATTAAATTGTTTGTTTGGCAATATTTAATGATCCACGTATTGAGTGCTTGGATCTTTGAGAGAGGTCGAGTGATGGATCGTTCTTCACTAACTGGAAGAATTGAAGCGAGAATCAATCGAATCTGATGCAGCTTTGCAAGTTCAGCGATCGACATAAAATTATCTTGAATTTGCTCGATCGTCGTATGCCCGGTATTGCCTGCAATATCATTTGTTCCGGCAAGAAGCGTAACAACTTTAGGATGCAAATTGATCACATCAGGACGAAATCTCACCAACATTTGAGGAGTCGTTTGACCAGAAATTCCGCGATTGGTATAAGACTGGTTTGGGAAATACGTTGATAAATCCCAAAGATCAGTAATGGAATCACCAAAAAAGATTACATCTGCCTGCCCAACTGCCCGATTTGCCTGTTCGTAATGTTGAAGCTGTGCCCAGTTCGTCATGCGCTCCTTGATTAGCGATGCTTCCCAAACACTGAGTTCAATTCCTGATTTGACCTGACGATAAAGTTGCTTAATGGGGTTCATTTCAACCTGCGCGAAATATCGATCGATAAACTTTCAACAGTCATCAGATTTTTACTGCCTTTACTCGAATTAAAAATCACCGAAATCGTATTATCACCTGCATTTAGCCAGACATTTTCAACGGTTATACGTTGATCCATTGCACCAGTTTTTGGAAAAAGTTGTCGATCGACTAGGCTTCTCCCATTCACATAGAGATATCTGACCGCGTTTTCCGCAGAGGCATATCTGAATTTCAAATCGTAGTGACCTGAGCAAGCGACTGAGACATTGAATCGGGTTGTATCCGTAGTGAGTTCGGGTTGAATACCTGTCCAAGTGGTTTGAAGTGCGATCGCTGCGTTCAAAGTATCGATCGCGCTGGTCTGGCGTTTGGCATCTGCTTGATCAACTTTTCCTGCCCAATCGAGTCCGAACTGATTCTTCTCATTGCGATTCGCCCAGATTGACTCCGCATTTCGAGTAATAAACTCGCGATAACTCGGTTTTGGGCTGACTCGATACAGATCGGCTAAGTTTCGCATAAAGATGCCCTTAAACTGTGGTCCATCATTACCGCAATCGTTGTTATCTTCACAGGGTTCGCGCAAAATTCCATTTCGAGCCAGTTTGACGATCGACGCATCTGCGATCGCCTCCGCTTGCCTCAGCAATTCGGGATCATTTGTCCCGTGATACAGATCGACCAAACCGCCAATCAAAACGCCCTGATTGTAAGTCCAAGTCGTCTTGCCATTATTTTTGCAAGTCTCATAAACCAAACCATCATTCACGAGATTCTCAGCATTGATCATTCCGCTTTGCTGATACCATTTCCAAATCTTTTGCGACCAGTCTAAATATCGTTTGTCCTCCGGTTCACGTAAATTTAACTTTGCTGCAACCGAGAGTAACAATCCGTTTGTAATCGCATTTTTGTAATTCAATTCGCGTTTATGCCAGTAAAGACCGCCATTACAGACGTTATCCCAGCCTTTTGTCATATCCCAAAAGATAAACTTCGCCTGCTCTAGATATTTCTTTTCGCCTGTGAGGTCATAGGCTTTTATCCATGCGATCGCCCACCAGCCATCATCATCTCGAAACCACGGATTGATAAAATTTGCATAACGCGGCTTTTGATAAAACGTATTAAAAACGTTGCCGCGATAGGTGAGCGAATCGGTAATGCGCGAGTATTCGATCGTCGCTTCGAGTGCGTTGGCGGCGTTCCACCAGTTTGCCGAGTCCCAAAGCCCCGTCCCGACGTTGTAAAACATCTGCAACGCAGCCATTCCTGCTGCAATTCCTGGAGAACATGTCGCTGGTACGATCATATACGGATATCCCTCAAACCCTTATGGTGTCTTATTGTGACGCAAATTTGCATAGTACGATTGAACTTTTGAAAATCTTGCACTACAATGCAGCGAACCAATGTTGGAATCATTGTGAGGACACGTAAATGAACAAAGGTGAATTAGTTGATGCGATCGCTCAAAAAGCGAGTGTCACCAAGAAAGAAGCGGACGCGATTTTAAGCGCGATGGTGGATACGATTTTGGAAACCGTGGCAAGCGGGGACAAAGTAACGATCGTTGGATTTGGCAGCTTTGAAGCGCGGGAACGTCAAGCCCGTGAAGGTCGTAACCCAGCAACGGGTGCTGCGATTCAAATTCCTGCGACTCGCGTTCCTGTGTTTGCAGCAGGAAAAGGCTTCAAAGATAAAGTCGCCCCAGAATAATTCAATTCATAAAAATTAGCTGCTAGTTGGCTCTTGCTGCGCTGACTAGCAGCTTTTTTGTGATCAACTCTTGACGAATTTTCTAGACTGATTTATCTTCTTTGTTGAGAAGGAGTTTCAATAAAGGATTGCTCTATTCACATTAAA
The DNA here is from genome assembly GCA_025454375.1 of Leptolyngbya sp. Prado105. GTDB lineage: Bacteria > Cyanobacteriota > Cyanobacteriia > Leptolyngbyales > Leptolyngbyaceae > Leptolyngbya. The sequence continues at coordinate 3,138 of JALOOO010000045.1, forward strand.
AAGCCTTTTCCCTAGGGAAAAGGCTGAAAGCTTCTCACGATCGATTTTGAGAAAAACTTTTGACTCCGGAGGCTACCTATCGTTTCAAACTATCGGGCGCGAGGAAGTGGGCAACATGAAACGCTCGATCTTCCGTCTCTAGCAAAATCTTCTCCAACATAAACCGAGTTGCTCGATCGCCGACGCTGTCCGCCTGCGAAGCCTGACGACGCAACAGGTCAATCACAGCCTGTTCTGCGACTAAATCATGCTCCAACATCGATCGACAGCTATAAGCCCCATCGGGTTCTGGCGCAAAACAGCACAACTCCGCCAGCTTCGAGAAGCTCGCAACTGGGACACCGCCCAACCCTTCGAGGCGTTCCCCAATCTCATGAACATATCCCTGCACTGCTTCATAGCTGGTTTGGAAGAATTCGTGAATCGAGTAAAACTCAGCCCCTTCAACGACAAAATGATGTTTTTGATACTGCAAATACAATGCTTGAAAACTTGCAAGTAACGCATTCAACCCTTCACAAACTGGCTCAGTTGTTGTGTAGTCGAGCAGAACAGGATTTTCAGCGATTTGACCAAATTGACGAATCAAAACTTGCGTACCAGACATTTTATTCTCCTAATTCTTTAGAGAGCTTAGCTGCAAAAGCAAAACGGTTCAGAAACGCTGGAATGGTATCTGGACAATCAATTCCTTTATATGATTGACCCATTTTCGATGAGAAATCAAGTCAAATTCTGTATGCTTCTATTCATTTCAAATTGAAATTGAGAAAAGATTTCAATGATTAATTTCTTTTTTATTTCATATCAACTTTTGCATCGAATGTTGCTGCACAAATAAGTCATGAAATGCCCCAACTGTGGCTCAATCCAAATTAATAAAAACGGGCACTGCCGTGGCAAACAGAATTATCGCTGTAAAAGTTGTGGTCGTCAGTTTGTGGAAGCTCGATCGACAAAAGGCTATTCCGATGACGCAAAGCAAATCTGCCTAAAGATGTATCGCGATGGGATTGGATTTAGAGCGATCGAGAGAGCCACCGGAGTCAGCCACAACACGATCATTAACTGGGTAAAGCAAGCTGAAAAACAATCCGATGCTGATCCTTCAGAAGCAGTATCCTTACAAAACTGTGCAACTCCGGAATCCCAATCCCCTCACCTTACTGAGAAAGATTTTTCTGCCAAAAACTATGAATTTGAATCCTATTGAAATTGAAGGCTGTGATCGCTGGCAAATCTACCGTCGTCTTTGCGAACTGGGGATCTCCTGTACCTGCACTGCCTACGAGCCTTTGATTGTCAAAATCGAAAATTCCATGTCGATCGTGCAACTCTGGAGCGTCGCAACCCAAATCACAACGCCCCGCCACACCCAAATTAATTGGCTCGAGCAGTGCTGGAAATGTCGTTAACAGTTTCGTAATCGCGTCAAAGCCATAACGAGACTGTCCACAGAAGCGCGAACTGTCGAAGCAGAATTCCCAGAGTTTACGATAATGCTAAACACAACTGGAGCATAGCCCGAAGGTGTGACATAGCCTGAGAGCGAAACGACACCCGAAATCGTTCCAGTCTTTGCCAATACTCTTCCAGGAATACTCCGGAATCGATTACTTAAGGTTCCGTTGACTCCTCCAACCGCTAGCGATCGCCGAAATACATCTGCATTTGGACTCTCAGCCATGGCTTGCAAGGTTTGCACAAATGCTTCTGCACTGGCACGATTGCGATCGGCAAGCCCAGAACCATCAACCATGCGATATCGATTTGGATTCACACCCAGTTGGCTCAGAATCGCTCTCACAGCCGCCACGCCACTCGCTGTCGAGTCCACTCCATTCGGGTCTTGTAATCGTCCCAAAGTCTTCAAAATCGCTTCTGCATAAGCATTATCGCTCTCTTGATTCGTCGCGTCGATCAAACGAGAGAGCGGTGGCGAAACGATCGAGGCGAGTTCTACTTCTCCTAGAGGTGCGGGAGTCCGCTTCACTAAAGTTGAACTCTTGACCTGAATCCCAGCATTTGCCAATCGACTGCGAAACTCACCAACAAAGTAATTTCCAGGATTTGGAACGGCTCCAGCGTAGACATTGTTCTGATTCAACATCAAACTATTAATGGGCGGCGCATACCCTTGTCCTCGATCTTCTTGATCCCAGTAGGGATTAAAGTCAGCCCCTCGAAAAACTGTGTCATCTCCAATTAACAGGTCAACTTTTCGCACGCCTCGCTGGCGAAGCTGTTGAGTGAGCGAATTCAACTGAGCCGAGCTAAAACTTGGATCTCCTTGTCCAATCACTCTCAATGTTGCAAGTTCGGGACGATTCGTATTGCCAAAAACAGGAGTCCGAAGCTGGTACTGTGCGCCGAGTTTGGTCAGTGCTGCCGCAGTGGTAAAAAGCTTGTTATTTGAAGCGGGAACAAGCTGGGTAAAAGGATTACGAGCGTACAGATTTTGACGTGTGCCGCGTGGAGCTTGAGTTTGAACGAGTACGCTCCAACTAGCAGGCAGTTGATTGACAATTCGATCGAGGGTTCCGCCTAACTGAGCCGGACAAATTCCTCCAGTTGCAGGGGCAGGGGCAGGTGTGGTTGGGCGGGGTGTGGTCGGCAGCGGGGTCGTCCGAGGGGGAATCGGCAGAGGAGTTGCCCGAGGCAGAGGGGTCAGTGGGGGCGGAAATAGAGGCGCTTGGGCACGGACAGGGGAGAAAAGGCTTTCAGACGCGATCGATAAAACGAGCGTTGCACAAACTAGAGGAGCAAACTTCATAAGAGCGATTTCCGGGTATGGATATTCATCGGCATTGACTACCCGACCGATGAATTTGTTGCACGATTTTTTACTACTGATAATACAAAATCGCGCCACAAATCGCTGAATATTATACGCTCATCGCAAGCATTTTCTGAATTGGGCGCAATGCTGCTATGCGAGTTGATTCTGGCAGTGTGATCTCGGGTGTTTTATGTTTCATTGCCAGATACAACTTCTCCAGTGTGTTCAATCGCATGTGCGGACATTCATTGCACGCACAATTATTCATTGGCGGAGCAGGAATGAATTGCTTATCTGGAGCCGCTTTCTGCATTTGATGAATAATGCCGGGTTCTGTCACGACGATAAAACACTGTCGATCGCTCTTCTGGCAATAGTTTAGTAATGCGGTCGTCGATCCAATGTAATCGGCATGACGCAGCACCACTTCCTCACATTCTGGATGTGCAATCACTTCAGATTCGGGATGCTGAATTTTTAACTGCACCATTTTCTTTTCTGAAAATGTCTCATGCACCATACAGCTTCCCTGCCATAGCACTATGTCGCGTCCAGTTTGCTCCATCACGTATTTCCCAAGATTACGATCGGGCGCAAATATGATCGGTTGATCGCTTGGAATCTGATTCACAATCTTGACCGCATTGGCACTGGTGCAGATGATGTCGCTCATTGCTTTGATATCTGCGGTGCAATTTATGTAGGAAATCACCAAATGATCTGGGTATTTTGCCTTAAATTTAGCGAACTCATCTGGCGGACAGCTATCGGCTAACGAACATCCTGCATTCAAATCAGGCAGCAAAACAAGCTTATTCGGATTGAGAATTTTCGCGGTTTCTGCCATGAAGTGAACGCCTGCAAAGACGATCACCTCGGCATCCGTTTGCGCCGCTTGTTGTGATAGACCGAGCGAATCACCGAGATAATCTGCGATATCTTGAATATCTGGATCTTGATAGTAATGGGCCAAAACCACAGCATTCAATTCGCGTTTGAGATCTGCGATCGCGCCAAACAGGTCGCGAGGCAGAGCAGATTTTACAGGAGCAGCAGTCGTAAACATGCGCGATCGGGTTTGCGAGAGTTTCGTTAATTATAGTCTAAACTACCAAAAATAAAAGTGCTATTTCGGATTAATTTACCGGAACGGAGGGTTGGGAACCGTTAAAGCCCTGCGTTCCGGTCACATAGATTGCAGCTTTTAGAAAGAAACCCTGTGAACGAGAATCCTGTTCAAGCCTGCCCTGGAATCGCTTGACTCAATCGCTGATAAACCGTTGCCAATGCTGTCTCATCCCCCACATTTCCCGGAAACAGCACCACAGGCAAATTTGGAAACTGAGGATGATCGGAGTCAGTTCTAACCATCGAAACTCCTGCTAAAACCTGCCCTAAAAGCCGAGCCGTTCTCAATGCCAATCCTTTACTCAAAGTGTCATTAGAAGTAATTCCACCCTTACTAATCAGAAATCCGATATCCGCAGGTAAATGCTGCAAAATATCCATCAACAAGCCAGAAACGGACTCGCCAAAATTCAATCGAGTCTGAGCATCCTCAAAGGTCAACTCTGTCCGACTGGTAAAGACGACAGGCGTTTTACCTGAATTGTGAATCTCGTTAATTTGCTGAACTGCTGCATCTAATAGAGCATCGTGAGCGTCATTCGATCGAGCTAATCTCCCTACTTCAATCTCAACCCCAACCGTCCCCGGTGCTGCCAATAACTTCTGCAATTGTTCCGTCGTTTTCTTCACATGCGATCCGACGATCACCGCTCCCGACTTGCCTTCTCGCACATATTTTGCCATTTCTGCCTGTGCGATCGGTTGCGCTCCCAAATTTGCTAGCGAAGTCAACAAACTTGCTGCACTGCGAAACAAAAATCGCTTCCCATCTGATGCGACTGCCAATACATCAGACGCAAATCGATCCATATCCCACTGCGTTTCCGAATCGACAACGCAGCATTGATTATGGTGTAACTGATCCAATCGCGCTTGAATTCCCGATCGAATATCACTTAAGACAAATCGCTCAACTTGATCCGCTCGAATCCGCCCGCTCGTCTTCTCTTCAACATAATTAGGCAAGTAGCTATGCGTGTATCCAAAAACCGAATCTTTTGCAAATTCAGTTTCATGAACGGGCGTATCGACCCCGTTTACCTTTAAATAATGAATACTCTCGCGAGTTGTGCGTCCGCCCTCAAAAAAGGCTGGAACTAAAAAATGAGCATCAAATGAACCGAGTTCTTCCGCGATCGCATCGGTTTCAATCGGATAATGACCCCGCAACGTTGAATCCGATCGACTGACAACTAAAAAATCTTGAATTTTTTCCTGTGCGATCGCTGTTTTTAGATTCCGACACACTTCTTGAGTGACAGATTTTGCGGCTTCGGGAGTCAGCGATCGCGTATTCGTCAAAATAAAGAAAATCGGAGCCTGATCGCGTAATCCAATTCTCAAAGTCTCCACATCCCACTGCATCAGCAAGAGGCAACTATGCACCGTTTGCGATCCGGTTGGATCATCATCCAGAACAATGATTTTTGGCTGCATAATTCCTGCCTCAAAGCGGTGTACATCGCCCAATCTACCAGGAAACGGGATCATTCCTGACAAGAGTAATTTCGATGATTGAGCTAGAAAAACTCAACGCAAAAAATCTCCAACTTCAGTTAAGAAATTGGAGACGGCAACAACTTACAAAGATGAATGATCAAGCAGAATTACTTGCGCATGTCTTTTGCCATTTGCATAAAAATGTCCATGTCCGATCCAGTCGATCGACGTGGCGCACTCTCGGTTGGGGTGACGCTCTCAGTTGGCGTACGCTCAACCTTTGCAGTTGTATTCATCTGAGGTTTACCCTCACCGACTCGATCCATCGCTGATAGTTCTTGAACGAACTCTTTCTCTGCTGGGCTATCCAACGTTTTCGGGAAAGTCCGTCTAATTTTCTTTGACTCCCGCATATACTCCAAGTTGCCAAAAGTCTGAGCCGAATCAGAATCTAAAAAGAAAGCATCGCTCTCTTTTTCAGAACGAATGGCTTTCTCTTTCTTTGGCTTCTCGACAGGTGCTGGTGCTTCACTCGATCGCGGTTTGGAAAAGAACCCACGGATAAACCCGGTCATGGAAAGTCCTCGGTAACACTTATTAGTCTAATTAATATAAGTTTACCAAAATTATTATGGGTTTACGGTTACTTGCACTGCAATTCTCGAAATTAAGCCCACAGAATCGGATGTAAAAAGAACGTATGAACTGAACTGCTTTAATTGTGAGGATAAGTTTAGCAAATCCCCCAGAAGCAAGAAAATTTGTCAAAATTAAGGGTAGCGAGGCTGGATGGTTAGAAAACTTACAATCTGTGCAAATTCGCTGCAACGCACGGTGATGAGATCACATTCCTACCAATCGATTGAGATTTTCTGGAATTAGATTTTATAAGCTTGAAGCCATTCATATAATTTCGCACGAACTCGATCTATAAAACTGCCATACGCAGCTTTTGGGAGGATGTGGCTATGTTTGCAAAAGTTGGAATCGCTTTAGCCTGTGCAACTGTATTGTCGATCGCAGCGCCGATCCGCGCCGAAAATCCGCAACATGTGCAACGACTGATTCAGACGGGTGAATGTTCCGGCTGTAATCTAACAGGCGCAAATTTGAAAGAACTTCAGGCTTTGGGTGCTGATCTGCGGAATGCCAATCTCACCGGAGCAAATCTTACTGGGGCAAACCTCGAAGGAGCAGATCTCACCGGGGCAATCCTCAAAGATACGAATATGAGCGGGATTAACCTGACCAATGCAGTCCTCGATCGTGCCAATCTCACCAATGCAAATCTGTCGGGCGCTCGCCTCTACCATGCCGAAACCTTCGGTGCAATCTTGACTGGCATTAACATTCAGAATGCCGAGGTGTATGGCAGTGGCATTGCAGCAGGCGGCGACTACTAATCTAGTCTTGTCCCTTCATCCACCCCAAACGCGATCGAGAACCATCTGAGGCGAAATGTCTGCCATCTTTCCTGTTGGCGATTTAATTCCCAAAACTCGATCACTGTTGGGCAAGATCTTCTCAGGGTCCGTCTCACCTAATAATGCCAGGGTAAAGGTCTGAGCCGCGATCGCAGCATACATGGGCGCACCATCCGTACTCAGGACTAAACTCGCTCCTGCGGTCATTGCTACCAATTGCCCCATGTTTTCGGGAGCAGAGATTTTGATGCCAGGGCAAAGTTTGACCAATTCCGCCACGAGTGCAGCATTCTCTTCATCTGCAATCAGAACCAGCGGCAGATCTGGCTGTTTTTGCTTGAAGTCCTGAATGATTTTCTGCCAGTTTTCGATCGGATACGATTTGCGAAGGCGCGATCGTCGCGCATCTGCTCCTGGATACATTAAGACATAACCGCCATCTTGCAATCCGAGCCGTTTCCGTTCCGCATCCGCCCATTCCAAATCTTTTGTGGGGACGCTAACCGCGATTTCGGAGAGTGGTTTATCAATATCGAGTCCTTTGAGAATGTCGTGATAGACTGCGGCTTCATATTGATCTGTGTTGAGCGCGATCTTTCTTGTAAAAAATGCCTCCGTGGGTGAATCTCCGTCCCCAAATCCGATTCGAGTCGGGATGCCACTCAACCAGAGTAAGAAGCCTGTGCCCCAGCCTTGGCTGAGTGAGATTGCAATATCGTATTCGCGATCGCGCAAGACCCCAAGCAGATTTCCCCAGTCTGCCAAACTATTACTGCCGTTGAAATCAAACAGAATCGTATCGCTGATGGATTTAGAAACGCGATAGGCTGCCTTTGCGCTTGACTCCACAACGACATCGATTTGAGCGTCAGGATAGGTCGCTTTCAAATCGTCGAGTGTTGGAAAAAATAGGATTTGATCGCCAATGCCACCTGGCACTAGGGCAAGAATTCTCATAAGACAATTATTGTAAGGCTGCATTCTGCCCTTAATTCTACGGGAAGAAATCGCGCAAAGAAAGAACGAAATTCAGCTTAATTCTATTTCTTACCCGGCTCGATTAAATGTGTTCAAGGAAACAGGAAGTGAACGGATAAAAAATCCCCAGCAGAATGAACTTTCGCTGGGGAAAAGGGGACGAAAAGGCTAAATTTTAGCTAACGGCAGTCATGGACAAAGCGGCTTCTTTCAACTGAGCGGCTTTATCGGTTTGCTCCCAAGGAAGCTCTAAGTCGGGACGACCAAAGTGACCATAGGCAGCCACGTCTTGGTAGAAACGACCTTCGCGATCTCCCGGTGCAGTCCGCAATCCAAAGGTTTGGATAATGCCTGCGGGACGCAACTCAAAGTGAGTCTTGACCAATTCCAGCAAAACTTCTTCGCTGACTTTGCTTGTGCCAAAGGTTTCGATCATGATGCTGACTGGGCGAGCAACGCCGATCGCATAACTCAATTGCACTTCGCACTTATCAGCTAAACCTGCTGCCACGATGTTTTTCGCAGCATAGCGTGCGGCATAGGCAGCACTGCGGTCAACTTTCGTGGGATCTTTACCGGAGAACGCGCCGCCACCGTGACGAGAATAGCCACCGTAGGTATCGACAATAATCTTCCGCCCGGTTAAGCCGGAGTCGCCTTGAGGTCCACCGATGACAAACTTGCCAGTTGGGTTGACTAAGAAGCGAGTTTCGCTATCTGGCTTGACAGAGATATCTGCAAAGCAAGGTTCGACAACGAGTGCCCACAGGTCTTTTTTGATCCGCTCTTGGATCGCAGCTTCATCGGTAATGCTATCGATTTCTGCGGTGTGTTGGGTCGAAACGAGGATCGTGTCGATTCCAACGGGACGATCGTCTTCGTAAGCGATCGTCACCTGCGTTTTACCATCTGGACGCAGGTAAGGGAGTTGACCCGTTTTGCGAACGGCAGCTAGCTTGCGGGAAATCCGGTGCGCTAGACTAATCGGCAAGGGCATCAATTCAGGAGTTTCGTTGCAGGCAAAGCCGAACATAATCCCTTGGTCCCCCGCACCGATCGCATCAAGTGCTTCTTGGCTCAGTTCTTCACGGCTTTCTTGAGCCGTGTCAACGCCTTGAGCAATGTCAGGAGATTGCTCATCTAGGGCAATCATCACGGCACAGCTATTCGAGCTAAAGCCGTTTTCTGCGCCAGTGTAACCAATTTCAGCGATTTTTTTACGAGCAAGGTCAATATAGTTGACGTTTGCTTTAGTCGTAATCTCGCCAGTGATCAATACAAGCCCAGTATTTACAACAACTTCGGCGGCAACTCGGCTACTTGGATCTTGGCTGAGAATCGCATCTAAAATCGTGTCAGAAATCTGGTCACAAATCTTGTCGGGATGTCCTTCGGTGACGGACTCGGAAGTGAAAAAATAACGACGGGTCAAGGGTGGTTTCCTCTCTCGCTAAAGGTCTGTTACTTGAAATTCAGTACAGTTGCGGAAATTACACCACTCAGCTTTCGAGATACGGCAAAAATGCAGCACTTGAGAAGCAGCGAGTGGATCGGAACCGTTCTAATCTACATTGGCATCCTAGCAATATCACGTAGATAATATCTATTCTCTGGACTATATCTTCATATAGTCTTTGAAATTGCAAACGATTATTTCTAATATTATGTTATCTCTCCATTTTTCCGGATCAGTGATCTACTCACCCAGTAAGCGATCGAATTCTGCTTTGACCACTGAATAACATTCACAGGCTGCGGATTCAAGCCCCAAACGATCGAGAATCCGAATTTTCCCACGACTGTAGGTGATAAACCCTGCTTTTTGTAAAATTGCAGCAACGACACTCACACTCGCTCTGCGGACTCCTAGCATTTGAGACAGCAGTTCTTGAGTGAGAAAAAATTCGTCTGAGGGCACGCGATCGTGACAGGTTAATAACCACCGACAGCACCGCTCTTCAACTGAATGCAGCCGATTACAGGCGACGGTTTGGGAAAGCTGGCTGATGAGTGCTTGAATATATCGAAGGAGCAATTCGTGGAGTCGAGTTCCTGGCGTGACTTCTCGCCGAAAGGCATCAATCCGCATTCTCATACCATCCCCTGCAACCTGAACGATAGCTTGTAAAGAAACCTGTTCTACGCCCAAAATCGCATGAATTCCGGTCATTCCCTCGTTTCCGATCGTGGCTGCTTCAACCGTTTCACCTTCTTCGGTGATGGTCACGGTTGAGACTACGCCATAATTGGGAAAATAAACATACTCGATCGGCTGATTGACTTCAGACAGAACATATCTGAATGGCATTTCGACAAATTCCAAATGGAACGCAAGGCGATCGTACTCTTGCTGAGGCAGAGCGCACAGGAGCCTATTTTGGGTTGGTCGAGGACGATTCTGAGGCATGGAAGCCAAGCGTACAAAACAACTCAGATTGCATTCTGAATGCGGTTTCTAAGGTATAAGTCTTGTAGCTTAGTTGTCTGTCCCTTACCGTACATAGGCTCTAGGGGCGTTTTTGATCAAATCTCGATCTCCAAATTTGATAGCACTCGCAAGCGGCGTTCCTGAGTCCAGAGCGCTTCAAGATTTTGATCCTGCCGCGCTGATGCTCGATCAGTTCTGCTTGCGCTAATGCTGCAATAATTTCGCTGACGCGATCGCGCCGAATGCCAATCATTTGAGCAAGCAGGCTCTGAGTCAGGGGCAGAATTGGATCTCCAACTCGATCGTGCAGCAGTAGCAGCAGATAGCAACAGCGAGCTTGACTAGAATGCAGTTGAGTACAGGTTAGATCTTGAGCAATCTGACTCATAAAAGTTTGTACATAGCGCAGCAGCAGCGATTGCAGGGTAGGAATCTGCTGAAGTTTCAACTGTAGGGAATCTGCTGAAATTCGCAGAGCAGAACCCGAAATTTGAACGGTTGCCCGCATTGATATCCGATCAGTTCCAAGCACGAGCGAGAGACCAACCATGCCTTCATTGCCGATCGAAGAGGTTTCAACACTCTGCCCGCTTTCCATTAAATTGAAGTGGGAAATGACAGCAGTAATCGGAAAATAGGCGTACTCGATCGCTTGATTGGGTTCATACAGAACTTGACCCAAAGACATGGTAACAAATTCTAAGTCCTGACTTAAACGGTCGTACTCATCTGGGGGAAGAGCGTTTAGGAGGTGATTGCGAGGATAAGTTTGAGACATGGCTGGCAGGAGCCATCGCAAACTGTTTGCTCAAAATGAAGGCTCAACAGAGTCGATGAAATCTCTAGTCATGGGTCAAAATGTAACAAGAGACGATCGAGCGGCAGCCTAAATTGTGAAATTTAAGAAGGCTAGCGGTTCTACATCTGTTGTTTTGTTCAAAGTACTTCAGCGAGATTGCCGTTATCGTAGCGCATCTGTTGCTACAAACTCTCTACAGATGGGCAGAGTTGTAAAGTTTGAGCGTATTGCAGGTCGCAGAGCAGAGTTATTTCAGCATTAATTGCGCGATCGTTTGATAAAGCAAGTCGAGATCCACAGGCTTTGATAAATGATGCTGATATCCTGCATCGAATGCCGCTTGGCGATCTTCATCTCTCACAAAAGCGGTGACTGCGATCGCCGGAATGTTGAAACCCCTCGATTGCAAGCTTTGTAGAAATTGATAGCCATCTGCATCCGGCATCCGAATATCACTGAGGATCACGTCAGGTCGCCAATTTGACAAGGCTTCAAATGCAGAGCGAGCCGATGCCACCGAAATTACCTCTGCTCCTTCTGATTCTAGGGCAGCAACCATCATGTCTCGTGAATCGCGATCGTCATCGACAACAAGAAGTCGTAGGTCTTGCAGAACGGGAGCATTCATAATAAAACTCGAGACAACTGAGTAAACTTTCTAAAGAAGAGACTCTCCGATAGCTAACCTAAGTACCGAGATCGTCTGTTTGATTCCCATTGGAACGGTAAATTGTGAAAATTGATGGCAAAAGCTCCATGATTGTGAGGCTCTCCCAATTCAAAATCTAAAATCCAAAAGGGCGCGAGAATCGCTTGAATCACCGTATCGAGCAGCATTGCAAGTTGTCTGTACGGTTTCGTACACAAAATACAATTCTCTGGATATCAAGCGAATGTCTCGATCCGTAAAATTATGGAACTGCCACGATTATGACGGTAATATTATCTCGTCCCCCTCGATCTTTTGCCGCATTGATCAAAGCGGTTGCTGCCTTCTCACAAGCCCGAATCGTCTTCAAATGAGTTGCAATCAGTTGGTCTGAGAGTTCTTCGGTCAGTCCATCGCTACAAAGCAGTAAACGATCGCCCGGTTGTACTGAAAGGGATTGAATCTCGACAAACTCTAGTTCTGGGCGACCTAAGCACTGAGCGAGAACATGGCGCATCGGATGAACTCGGGCTTGATCCGGCGTGAGTTCACCAAGTCGCATCGCACGGGCAACCCAAGTATGATCTTCAGTAATCTGGTCAAGTTTGGCTCCGCGTAGTCTGTAGAGGCGCGAATCTCCAATATGCGTGTAGAGCGGATCTTCATCTCGAAAAATTACCGCAACAGCCGTTGTCCCCATATCTGCTCGTTCTGGGTACAGGCGCTGATCTTTCAAAATCGCTTGATTTGCTTCTAAAACGGCTTGACGCAACAGCGTTGCAGAATCGAGGTCGGTGTCCCACTGCTGCGTGAGAAAGGCTTGCATCGTCTCGATCGCAAGCCGACTCGCTTCCTGCCCGCCTGCATGACCGCCCATACCGTCCGCCACGATAAAAAATCGTTCTTCTGGATCGATATGGTAAGCATCTTGGTTAACCGATCGGATTAATCCCGTGTCAGTCATCCCAGCGGTAAAAAAGCGTTTCATGAGGGTTTCAAGCGCGAGGGTAGAAAGCGGACAAAACGGCAGTGAGTCTGCTCGCTCTGATTCAATTATTCACATCTCGCCTTAAATGGCACCAAAATTTAAGGCATTCGATCAAATCGATCGAGTTTCATCATCAATCGAATCAGGGAGATACCGCTTACTACGGCAGCAATTGCAACAATTCCGGCAACCCAATAAAGTTGATTGACGAGCAAAATTGTGGCAGATATCGTGAAGGCACTGGTTAGCAAGGTGTAATTTGTGCCCATATTTACGCCGCTAATGCGACGGAGAATGCGATCGGTTTCCGTCGATCGCACGCGCACTCGAATATCGCCTCGTTCTAACTTATCGAGTGTGTCTTCAATTCGGCGCGGCAGCCCAAAAGCGGTCGTACTAACCTGTGCGGCTTGACGGCTCAATTCGTTTAAGAGACCACCATCGGGAGAAGTTCCATTCGTCATAAGCTGCATTGCAAACGGTTTTGCAACCTCCATAAAGTTAAATTCCGGATCTAAGCCTTTGCCAACGCCTTCTAACGTGGAGAACGCTCGCATCACAAAGGTAAATGTTGCTGGAAATCGAAAGGGTTGATCATAAGCGATTTCATATAAATCATCGCTAATGTTTCCAACGGATTGTTCTTCAAACGGTTTGTCCATGAAATTATCCAACATGAACTGCACCGATCGTCGAACGGGTCCCATATCGTCTGTGGCAGACAATGCGCCTAGTTCGACTAAGGATTTGACGACTCGATCGCCATCTTTCTGAGCAATGCCAAAAAATGTATCAAGTAAGCGCTCTCGTGTGAGGGGTTTAATCTGCCCCATCATGCCAAAATCGTAGAAGATTAATCCGCCGTCTGGACTGACTGCAATATTGCCAGGGTGGGGATCGGCGTGAAAGAATCCGTCATTGAGTAATTGATGCAGATAAGCTTTTGCGCCTAATTGGGCAAGCGTTTTGCGATCGAGTCCGGCAGCTTCGATCGCTTCATAGTGGCTAATTTTGATCCCCGGCATGTATTCTAAGGTGAGAACGCGCGGAGACGCATACCGCCAGTACACTCTGGGCACATGTACCCAATCGTAGCCGCGAAAATTGCGGCGAAACGAATCTGCGTTGCGTCCTTCATTCAGGTAGTCCACTTCTTCCCAAAGGATTTTGCAACACTCTTCGTAGATTCCGATCCAATCGCGTCCGCGTCCCCACTCTGGATGATTTTGAAAGTAGCGGGTAATTCCCTTAAGAATTTGCAGATCGATCTCAAACAGTTTCTTCAAGCCAGGTCGCTGCACTTTGACTACCACTTCTTCGCCGGAGTGAAGCTGGGCACGATGCACCTGTCCTAAGCTGGCGGCAGCCAGAGGAATCGGATCAAAACTCCGGTAAAGTTCTTCGATCTCTTTCCCCAAATCTTGCTGAATAATCGTCGCAACTTGCTCATAACTAAAGGCAGGCACTCGATCCTGAAGTTTAGAGAGTTCTTCGACGAATTCAGTTGCAAACAGATCGGCGCGGGTTGAGAAGAGTTGCCCAATTTTAATAAAAGTCGGACCCAAATCGAGTAAGGTTTCTCGAATCCAGATCGCTAAAGCCTGTCTTCGTACCGCTTTTTTGGCATCACTGACTCCGCCTCGGTAGCTCCAAGACTTGGTATAGAGCCATCTTGCCCCCATCAATTTCAGCACAAATGCCCAAATATCGATAAAGCGGCGCTGGCGCGAGTATTTTTCGCGATTCCAACGGTAGGCTTTGCCCGAATGAGAGATTTCTGCGGGTTTACGGCGGCGGGAGCGCGAAAAGTCAGCGGTGCGGTGATCAGCAGGAGACAAGGCTTTTAGCTCAGTAACATCAGACAGGTCGGGGCGATTGCGCTCATCGGATTGCTCAGGCGTGACTGGCTCTACCGAGGGCGAACTGGAGTCATTTGAAGAAACAGACACGCGATTTCTCAACTAAAACAGGATTCTAAAACAGGATTCTACGCAATTATTGACTGGTACGAGTGCGATAGCGCTGAAGCTCAGATCGCAATTCGGCAATTTCTGCCCGCAGATCGTCGATCGTGGCTTGGAGATCTCCTCCCGTTTGTAGATCGACTGGAACATTTGTAGTCGGTGTGGTGCTGGTTTGGGTTGCAACTGCTTCTTCGCGTTGTGCCCGTTCTATCACTTCGTCTACAAATTGCCGTAGATTTTCCCGTTGCTCGGCATCAAATTTACCGAGTTCGCTCAGGGCATCGGTCACCCCAACTTCAAGGCGTTCGTAGACAACTTCTGCGATCGCTCGACCGACAAAGAAAGCATGAACCAATGGAGTACTCATAAAACCTTTACTAGCACGCTGCCTGAATTATAACGTGCAGCGTTGAGAGAGCAAGGCGGAGCAAGTTATTCTCCGACATTCGATCGAGAGGCAGGTGGAGTTGGGTCTACCTCGCGAGTGCTGGGTTTAATGGGTGTAGTTGTGCCTGGGGGTGTAATGGGGTCTGGGGGTGTAAGGGGAGGCGTGACGGGTTCAACAGGGTTCGGGAGGACGGGTTCAGGGGCGATATCTATCGGAGGTTCGGGTGCGGGCTTAACAGGTTTGGGTCGGATAGGAGTTGAAGGAATGGGGTCAATTTGCGATCGCGGAGAACGCGGTTGGATGGGGGCTATATATTCAGGTTCTTGAATACGGGTGCGAGGTGTGGGGGTGTAAGTAGGGCGATCGACTTCTGGATCAACGAAGCGTTGCTGAGATTTGGAGGATTTTGCGTCCGTTGGCGATTCTTTTGGCGTGTCGGTGAGATTTTCGGTCGGGGCTAATGTGCCTTTCCAGTCTTTTTCTCCAAAGGATTGAACGGGATGAAGAATGCTTGTTCCTGGAGCTTTGGCGGCACTGATCCGGAGGGCTGCACCAAATCCCAATCCTAATGTGCCAGCCGTGACGATCGCGAACATCAAAAATTTTGGCAGACGACTCGGAGCCGCGATCGCCGCTTGAACGGGTGCGGCGATCTTTGTGGCATTTGCAAGGACGGGATTTGCGGTTGGAGTTTTGGCGGCGATTGGAGCTTTAATAGGAATTTCTGGGAGGGTGGGATTTTCGGCGGGCATTGGGGGGAGAGTTTCGGCGGACATTGGCGGGAAAGAATGCCCATTAAAAGGGGTGCCGTTTGCTGAGATTGGCGCATGGCTGAGTGTGTTGGCTGATATTAAGGGCAGTGTTGTATTCGGTAGGAGGCGGAGCCATTCTTCTACGGTTTTCACCTGCCATTGTGAGTCGCGGGTCAGTCCTCGGAAGATGGCTTGTTTTGTGGCAGGACTCCAAGAATGCTGATCAAGAGACAAAACACTCGTTGGGGCTTGCCCTGAAAGCAAGTAATAGAAAGTTGCGGCGAGAGAATATAAATCGATCGTGAATCGGTTTTCGCTCTGCCATTCGGGTTCAGGTGGGGAGAACGGATTATCTTGCAGGAGGGTTGGCAGGGCGACCTCGTGAGCAAGCCCAAATCCAACAAGAACGCCTAAGTTTGTGCCTTGACGACGAATAATGGCTTCAGGTCGAATGTTGTGATGCACTAACCCGATACGATGAGTAGCGCTGAGGGCGGAGGCAATTTGGCGCATGTAGTGAATGGCTTCGGCTTCAGCCAGTGGGGGTGCGCCGGGGGTCGAAACGCGATCGTATAAGGTCTGTCCTGGAATGTAATCCATCACCAGGAAAGGGATCTGCTCTTCTTCAAAGAAGTCAAGCACTCGAACGAGACTGGGATGCTGACAGCGAGCGAGGAGTCGGGTTTCTTCGGTAAAGCGGGCTTTGAGTTGGGGGAAGCTTTGGGTGATTTGCAGGCTAGGGTCGAGCGTTTTGATCACGACGGGTTGTTGGAGCAAAATCTGCGTGGCGCTGTAGGTTGCGCCAAGGCTCTCACGTCCTAAGATTTGATTGAGTTGATATTTCCCATTCTGAAGGGTCGCACCCATCCGCAATTTCATCCTGACGGCTCCTGCACACAATTCAAATCATGCTAACCCCTTCGAGGACAATTCCCAACATTCCGGATAGGTCTTTAGGATAGAAAAATCGCTGATGCGAAGAGTTGAGGTGTTTATCTTGACTGATAGCGATCGCACTTCCCGAATCTGACCACTAAAAATGGATCGCTGTAGAGGTTCGGATCTCTTTGATTTACATTTTTGATTTACATTGTTAGCCCAGCTAGTAGATCTTGAGGTAATTTTTCAGCATAAATTTGACGATGCTGCTTGAAGAACAGCTACGAGGTTGGTCAAACAGGTTGCAGATCCCAGCTTAGCGAAATCCTCTAAAATGACTGCGGTGATTTGTAACTCCCTATGAAATTTCAGCGTACCTCTCTTGCTCTCGTATTTGCCGCTCTAGCACTGGGTGGCTTTGTCTACTACACCGAGTCAAAGAAACCCCCTCAAATCGATCAAGCAAAGTCAAACGAGCAACCGCTTTTTAACTTCAAAGAACAAGACGTGCAAGCCTTTACGGTGCAAACGCCAATCCAAACCCTTGCCTTTGCTCAATCGAGTCTAACAATCCCACCGAATCAGAAAGGAAAACCTCAAAGTAGTTCCCCGACGGGTTGGAGGATGCAAAAGCCCGAAAGTACTCCCGCAGATGAAGGTGCAGTTGCATTTCTGCTCAATTTACTAGCAACCGCAAAAAGCGATCGTACCTTTACAGTTTCCCCTGCCAAAAAATCAGAATTTGGCTTAGATCAACCCTCTGCAACGGTTGAAGTTAAACTAAACAATCAACAAAGTCATCGGTTAGTCATTGGTAAACCAAACTTTAATCGTAATTTCCTATATGCCTTGGTTGATCCGTCTGAAAATAAAGATCTCTCAGTCTTGTTGATTCCAATCAACTTTCAAAATGCCGTCGATCGACCGCTTGCCGAATGGAAACGCGATAAGCCCAAACCTAAACCCAACCCCTCTATTAGCCCTAGCGCTTCTCCCTCTCCTCAATGAACACTCCAACCGCAACCTTGTTAATTTCTTGTCCCGATCAACAAGGACTCGTTGCAAAAATTGCAAACTTTATCTACTCAAATGGCGGCAATATTATTCATGCTGACCAACATACTGACTTTTCGGCTGGACTATTCTTAAACCGAGTGGAATGGCAACTAGAAGGATTTCACCTTCCCCGTGAAGTGATTGCCCCCGCCTTTCAAGCGATCGCAACTCCTCTCAATGCGAAATGGCAACTGCACTTTTCTGATGCGGTGCCTCGAATTGCAATTTGGGTGAGTAAACAAGATCATTGCTTATATGACTTAATTTGGAGACAGCGATCAGGAGAATTCAAAGCTGAGATTCCTGTGATTATGAGTAATCATCAAGAGTTAGGCGCGATCGCAAAACAATTCGATATCGATTTTCACCATATTCCGATTACAAAAGAAACCAAACTCGAACAAGAAGCGAAGCAACTAGAAATCTTGAAAAAATATCAGATTGATTTAGTTATTTTGGCAAAATACATGCAGGTTTTGAGCGCAAATTTTATCAGTAAATTCTCAAATGTAATTAATATTCATCACTCGTTCTTGCCCGCATTTGCAGGTGCAAATCCGTATCAAAGAGCCTTTGAGCGAGGTGTAAAAATCATTGGAGCGACAGCACATTACGTTACTGAAGATCTCGACGAAGGTCCAATTATCGAACAGGATGTTGTCCGAGTTAGCCATCGAGATGATGTCAAAGATCTCATTCGCAAAGGAAAAGACTTGGAGCGCGTGGTACTTGCGAGAGCCGTTCGAGTTCGCTTACAAAACCGCGTTTTGGTCTACGGCAATCGCACGGTTGTTTTTGGGTAAGACATGTCGATCGAACTCGATTCTCACGATCGTTCCTCGATCTTTTTCGCTCTGAATCGTCATCACGCCATTTTGTAAATCAACGCACTTCTTGACAACTGCTAATCCTAATCCTGTCCCTGTCGCATAGCTCGAATTCTGCCCTCGAAAGAAGGGTTCACCAAGCTTTGATTGATCTTCTAACGAAATTCCAATGCCCTGATCTCGAACTTGAAATCGAACGCGATCGCTTGTTCCTTCTAGTAACAATAAAACCTTACTTCCTGGAGCAGAATATTTAATAGCATTCGCGATCAAATTGCTCAAAATTGAATACAGCAATCGCTCATCCAAACAGGCATGAGTCAATTCATCTTGAGTTTGAAAATGGATTACATGCTCCGTTGAAATTTCAAAGTCTTCGACTAAATTCAAACAAAATGCTTCTAAATCGATCGCTTCTGGATTGCACTCTAACTTACCTGCGTCGGCTCTTGTTAAAGTAAGTACATCAATAAAAAGGTGCTGCATTGACTTAGCAGCAGACTGAATTCGATCGAGATTTTTAATTCGCCGTTCTTCACTCCAAGTTGAATTACCTTTAATCAACAATTGAACTGAGCCTAAAATGACACTCAGTGGAGTCCGAAACTCGTGTGAAACCATCGAGAAAAAATGAGTCTTTAGATTACTAACCTCTTTTTGCTGCACCAATTTCTGCTGAAGATATTCTGCTTGATGCCGCTGTTTGACCTGTCCATATAAAGCTAGAAAACAAACAAAAATTGCCATAAACCCAACAATCATTGTCCAAATCTCGATCGCTTTTCGGATTTGAATGCTCTGTTTTGAGTTTTCAATTGACTGTCTTAATTGTGCTTGCTGCTGCTGTACAAGTTCAGCAATCATCGTATGGATTCTTTCTCGCAAAGCAATACTTCGATTGGTTAAAATCCCTTGCTGCATCACTGCCGTTTGATTTGCTTCATAGAGTGCGATCGAGTCTTCTAAAAGCTCAACTCGCTGCAACGCCATTTTTTCTAACTCTTTGTATGTTTCAAAGCCTTGTTCGAGTGCAAATTGCTGATGCAGTTGATGCAGTTTGAATGGAATCTTCTGAATTGCAACATCATACCGATCGAGTTCACTGCGATTTCCTAAATAGATATATCCGCGACGAGCAGATTCCGCGATCGTGATTTCTGAAAAAACGTCATCCAAATTCTTGATAATTTCGTATGTCCGCTGAGATTTGTTACTACTTTCAACCAGTTGATTTACGTTTTGATACGAGATGAAACCACTGATGCAAAGAATGCTCAGCAGTAATCCAACCCCTGCGGCTAACCAATTTCGTTCTGATGAGTTCAAAAAAGACATCTTCTTATTTTGAAAAATGTGAAGCAGAACCTCAGAAAACAACCGTAAAAATTAATTATTTTGCCTAATGAGATTGATTACAGTAACAATTATCCCAGCTTTCTTTTTGATATGCGTATTTTAGTCATTGAAGATGATCAGCATTTAGCGGAGGTTTTGACCGAAACGCTCAGCGATCGTTCTTACTCGGTTGATGTTGTTAAAGATGGCGAGTCTGCCTGGAAGTGGTTGACTTCGCTGGTTTACGATTTGATTGTCATGGATCTCACCCTACCCAAAATCAATGGCATCAGTTTATGCAAGCGCCTACGAAATTCACTAAACGAGAATGGCTCAACTCCTGTATTGATGTTGACCGCACGAGACACGATCGCAGATAAAATTCTAGGACTGGATGCGGGCGCAGACGATTATATGGTCAAGCCGTTTGACATCGAAGAACTCATGGCACGAGTTCGTGCTTTACTCCGACGCGGAACGATCAGCCCAAATCCGACCCTAACTTGGGGCAATTTGCAGATTGATGCTAGTACCTACGAAGTCACCTATGAGAGTAAACCGCTAACCTTGACTCCGAAAGAGTATGCGTTACTAGAATTACTCGTGTCGAGTGGAAGAAAAGTACTCAGTCGATCGGGGATTATCGATCGCTTATGGTCACTCCAAGATCCCCCCACTGAAGAAACGGTCAAATCCCACATCAAAAGTCTGCGCCAAAAGCTCAGAAATGCAGGTGCGCCCGAAGATTTGATTGAAACTGTTCACGGAGTAGGATATCGATTGAAACAACTTTAGTACAGGATTACGTCTAATTCTGTCGCTCTGCCACTCGCAACTTTGGGAGATCGAAATTTTCGGCTAAAAACGGCGATCGTAGACTTCTAGTAAGATTAAGACACGATCGCGCTCCATCTTATAGATCGTCCAATCTTGCAATTTTAATCCTGGAACCTGACCGAAATCTCGTTGATTGCGAGTGAGGACTGTGGCGTTAAGAGAAAGTGAGATCGCGGAAATTCTGGGATCGCGTGTTCCAATTCGGACTTTCTGCTGCACTAGAAACACATAGCATTCTTGCGCTGCTGGTGTAAATGGAAAGTCGAATTACGTTCAGTCGTCCCCTGAGTTGTTCCTCAGCCGTAATCGTTGTCATTCCGATCTCATCGGGCAGAGTTTGAGCAACTTTCTGCTGAATCAGAGGATGATTTTGTAGCAACAGTGAGAGATGGTCTGTATCTAAAATCACAAAGCTATTGATCCTCCAGCAGTTGAGCAGCCTCCTTGCAGCGTTCTCGCTCAATCTCCATCAACATCTCTTCAAACATTGGATCATCTTCATATTTACCCGTAAGTTCAAGCAAAGGATGACTTAAAACTGGAACATCGACTTTGAGTTGAATGATTTCGCCATTTGCTAATCGTTGTTCGATCATTTGCTGCAAACGATGGACAGCTTGTTGACGAGTAGAACCCTTAGCTTGACAATCCAAGCGATTCAAAGTTGTTGCAAGCCAGGATTGATCAGGTTGCTGCTCGACTAGAACAGAATAACTCACGCCTTGTGTATGGAAAGGATTAGATTGAGTTGCTGTCATGGCTTGAAGTTCCTGTTTCTTCTTATGCTCGAAATTGGAACTGATAACAATATCTGCTACCTTCGCAAAAATTCCGCAATTCGATCGACTGCTTCGACCAAAATTTCCGGCTCATGCACCAACGCAAATCGGACATATCCTTCTCCAGATTTACCAAACCCAGCCCCAGGCGAAACCGCAACACCCGTCGCTTCAACTAATTTCACCGCAAACTCGATCGAATCTTTCATCCAAGGCTCCGGCAATCTTGCCCACACATACATCGCCGCTTCAGGCATCGGCACATTCCAGCCAATGTGATGCAAGCGATCGACAAACACATCCCGCCGATGTCGATAAATCTCAACCGCTTGGTAAACGCTTGATTGATCACCTTTTAAAGCCGCAACTGCCCCATTCAAGATGCCAAGATACTGATTAAAATCGATCGCAGCTTTCACTTGCCTCAGCGCCAAAATCAACTCAGCATTTCCAATCGCATATCCCACCCGAAATCCACCCATCTTGTAAGACTTCGAGAATGTGAAAAACTCGATCGAAACCGTCTTCTCTGGATCAGCTTGCAACACCGAAGGCATCGATTCCTGACCCAGATAGAAATCTGCATAAGGAAAATCGTGAACTAAAACGAGATCGTGATCCTGACAAAATTTCACCGCTTTCTGAAAAAAAGACATCGGCGCGATCGCAGTCGTTGGATTATGCGGATAGCTC
>JALOOO010000248.1 GCA_025454375.1 Leptolyngbya sp. Prado105
GCAAATTGTGCTGCATCTGAGTTATTAAAGATTGATAAGAAATACCTGATTGGCAAAGTTCTCATTAGCTTTGTAGCAGCAGATCATCGCAGTATCTTTCGATCGCTCTTAATTCAGCTTCAATCGATCGACTGCGTGCGAGAATGGGAAATGTCTTTTGTTGCGCGAGATGGAATACGATTTGAGGCAGCTTTAACGATTGTAGCTGTCAAAACAAATTCTGGAGAAACTGTTGCGATTCGATGGATTCTCCGAGACATTTCTGATCGCAAAGAGATTGAAGCACAGCTTAGAGCAATCCAAGAGCAGAATTCAGGATTAATCGAATCTGTTCGCTTAAAAGAGCAATTTATTTCTACAATGTCCCATGAGTTGCGTACTCCTTTGACTGCAATTATCGGATTCTCGAATTTACTTTTAAGGCAGTTTCATCAACAATTTCCCCTGCATCAAATCCAATTGATTGAGCGAATCTTTGAGAATGGTCAACATCTTTTAAGCTTGATCGAAGATATTTTAGATTTTTCTAATTTACGAGCAGATCGATTTGAGCTAAAGCTAGAAGAATTCGATTTGATCCCTTTACTGCAATCCACGATCGAGGAAATGCGATCTCTCTCTAACCGCAAAAATTTAGTAGCCCAGCTACACTTTGAAACATCCTCAATTTTGGTGGTGAATGATCCAACTCGTCTCAAACAAATCGTAGTAAATCTTTTCTCAAATGCGATTAAATTTACGCATTCAGGTTACGTTTGCCTCAAAGTAGAATGTGTAGACACTGAGCGAATTGCGATCGTCGTTCAAGATACTGGCATTGGCATTGATGACAGCGATCTAGAAACGATCTTTCAAGAGTTTCGGCAGATTGATCAATCTTCAACACGGCAGCAAAGCGGCACAGGATTGGGATTAGCGATTACGAAAGCATTGACTCGACTCATGGGCGGCAGCATCTCAGTTCAAAGTCAGATTGGCTCAGGTTCAACGTTTCGAGTAGAACTGCCAAGGCAGGTTGCCCCACTTTAGATAGAGTACTCGCTCTATCAGCGTGTAGATTTAGCGCCATGAGCAGATCGTCTAAATTGGCACTGAACGGTGGCATAGGAGAGCGACATGCCGGATTTAGGCGAACAGGCAGTCAGTAAGGTTGCAGAGCTTGGGATTAAGAGCCAACTCGATGAGGTTGAAAATTTAGAGGTTGAGATCTCAACTGACCCGCTCAAAATGGTGACGGGCATAGTAGATTCGGTCGCGATCGAAGGCGAAGGCATGGTGATGAAGCAAGATCTGCGGATTGAAAAAATGGAACTCAATACGGGATCTGTTGCAATCAATCCTCTGAGTATTGCATTCGGTAAGATTGAGCTAGCTCATCCGACAGAAGCAGAAGCGATCGTGACGCTCACCGAAGCAGATATTAATCGAGCCTTTAATTCCGACTTTGTGCGGGAGAAAATGCAAAACTTACAAGTGCATGTGAACGGTGAATCTGCCACAGTAGACATGCAGCAAATCGAATTTGGCTTGCCAGGAGCAGGAAAAGTTTCCTTAGCAACAGATGTGCTGCTTCAAGCGAGTCAAGAAAGAAAGCATGTTGCATTTACGGCGATTCCGAGAATCAGTCAATCTGGGCAGCAAGTTATTCTTGAACAGATTGAATATGTTGACAATCAAGAATTATCACCGGAACTCACTGAGGCATTACTCAACCAATCAAAAGAGCTATTGGATCTGAGAAATTTTGAGCTTGAGGGAATGTCTCTTCAGTTAAAGCGTTTAGAAGTTCAGACCGGGAAGCTCATTCTCGAATCTGAAGCGATCGTGCATCAATTTCCAAGTTAATTCGGAGAATCCCATGACGAAAACAACACCAGACATTCCTTTATTAATCGAATCGGATGAGGCAGAATTGCGCGATAGCGGGGTTCCAAGTACGGTTCATATCGCCAAGCATCCGCTGCATCCATTGATTGTTACTTTTCCGATCGCATTTCTGACTGGCGCATTAGTGACCGATATTGCTTACTGGCTTACAAGTGATCCATTTTGGGCGAGAGGTTCATTCTGGTTACTGGCTGGAGGGCTGCTCACAGGTCTAGTTGCTGCGGCAACTGGGATGAGCGATTTTCTTAGAATTGGTCGAGTGCGAGAACACAGTGCAGGCTGGGCGCACATGGTTGGCAATATTGCTGCCTTAGGGTTATCAGCGATTAACCTATGGTTGCGATGGGGAAATACAACGGGTGCTGTCTTGCCGACCGGGATTATTATTTCGCTCTTTGTTTCAACTATTTTAGGCATTACTGGATGGTATGGAGCAGAGCTAATCTATCGGCATAAGGTTGCAGTGATTGGCATCGGTCCAAAGCATCGTCCTTAGTTAGACCTTTGAAAGAGACATTAACTCACACATTTGAAAGAGGTATAAACTGCCTCTTTTTTTTATGGTTGATATCAAGATGAATTCAATTTTTTATTATGAATAAAGATTCAATAGCAGAAACTCAGTCCGGCATCAATCAACCCATGACCCCAGCCGAAGTCGATCCCCAACAGAAGCTAGAACAGCAGAAAGAGCTAGACAAAGAGTATTTAGCATCAAATCCTGGCGATCGCATTGATCCAGATAAATCGCTTGAAGAAAAAGCAAAGCAAGTTGCTGTCGATGCCCCTGATATCACGGGCGATCATATTACGGTTCCGACTTACTTTGTGTTTGAAACGCCTGATGGCGAAAAGAAAGCACTTCACCATGTCAAAGATGCTGAAGAAATCTCCGATCTGATCCGCCTAGCAAGAGTCGATGAAAATGGCAACCGGACTTGGCGGTAGAGTCCCAATTTTGGGTGATTTGTGTCTCTTTTAGACGCACTTCGCCCAACCTTTTGCACAGGTAATTACAGGAGCAAGTCAATGGTTCAAGCAACTCCAGAGATGCAAACATCGCAGCCTGCCCAACAGCAAGATCAACAGCCCGGACATGAATCGCAAATGACTCCTGCACCTCATAGTCAGGGAGAACGCTATCAAGCCGCAGGAAAGCTAGATGGTAAAGTTGCGCTCGTTACAGGCGGCGATAGCGGAATTGGTCGAGCGGTTGCTGTTCTGTTTGCAAAAGAAGGAGCGGATGTCGCAATTTCCTATCTCAATGAGCATGATGATGCTAAGGAAACCGCCCGCTTTGTTGAGCAAGAAGGGCGCAAATGTATCAAGCTAGCTGGCGATATTGGGGATGAATCGGTGTGCAAATCGATTGTGCAGAAGACGATCGATGAGTTGGGTCATCTCGATATCTTGGTGAACAATGCAGCAGAACAGCATCCGCAAGAGTCGATCGAAGACATTACCGCAGAACAGCTAGAACGGACTTTTCGCACGAATATTTTTGGCATGTTCTTCATGACGAAAGCTGCTTTGCCCCATTTGCAAGCAGGCAGTGCGATCATTAACACAACTTCTGTCACGGCTTATCAAGGCAGTCCGCAGTTACTTGATTACTCTTCGACGAAGGGGGCAATTGTTGCATTTACTCGATCGTTGTCTCAGGCTTTGGTGCAGAAGAAAATCCGCGTGAATGGTGTTGCACCGGGTCCGATTTGGACTCCTTTGATCCCGGCGACGTTTCCAGCGGAGAAGGTTGAATCGTTTGGGCAGCAGGTTCCGATGCAACGGGCTGGACAACCGGATGAGGTTGCACCGAGCTATGTCTTTTTAGCATCGAGTGATTCGAGCTATATGACAGGGCAAATCCTACACCCGAACGGCGGTAACGTGGTCAACGGATAGTCTTACTTTTCTAATCGATAATTTTCTAGAACTCCGAGCCGTCAAGCCCGGAGTTTTTGCATTCTATGGCGACTGCAAAGCTCGATCGCAAAATTCTCGAACTTTCCGGGACGATAAGCCTGTGCTTTCATCTAAAGTACGATCGCGCTTAAAGTAATCTTGCAGCCAGGTACAACTCAGCTTCACGACAATATCTGGATTCTTCACCGCATTAATGTTCCAGACAATGATTTGGCTGTCATCACTAGAGGTCGCCAGTCGTTGACTATCAGCACTAAAGCTCAGTCCAAAAATCCCCTTACGATACCCCGTCAAAACGGTGATCGCACTTCCGTCTGGTTGCCAAAGTCGAACAGTAAGATCGTCACTCGCAGTCGCAATGACTCGTCCATCGGGGCTAAATAATGCGTGATTTACAAGATCTTCGTGTCCAGCGATCGTTTTGATGAGTGAACCCTCTAGCGTCCAGAGCTTCACCATCCGATCTTGCCCAGCAGATAGAATTTGCTGAGCATCCGGGCTGAAAACAGCACTCCGAACTCCGCCAGCATGAGCAGAAATCTGTCTCACTAATGTTCCATCTAAACGCCAGAGTCGGATCTTGCCATCAGCACTTGCAGTGACAATCATCTGTCCATCGGGACTAAATCTTGCACTGTACAACACACCGTCATGCCCTGTTAGAGTTCGGATGACTTTACCCGATCGAGTCCAGATCTTTGCAGTGCGATCGCCACTTGCCGAGACAATCAACTTTCCGTCGGGACTGAAGCTGACATCATTGATCAATCTCCTATGTCCTTTCAAGATGCCGAGACTTGCTCCTTTACGGTTCCAAAGCCTTACAGTTTCATCAGCGCTTGCAGATGCGATCGTTTGCCCATCAGGACTGAAACTTACAGCGTAAATATCCGCTTGATGCCCCTTTAAAGTGTTCAGGAGCAATCCAGTCGGTGACCAAAGCTTGATCATCTGGTCGCTGCTAGCAGAAGCAATGAGATCGGAGCTAAAGCTAACACTATTAACTGCTTTAACATGTCCTAAAAAAACTGACTTCAGATCAGGATTTAATCGCCAAAGCTTAATCGTCATATCTTGACTTGCAGAGGCGAGGGTCTGACCCTTGGGACTAAAGCTCACGCCATTGATCAGCGATCGATGACCTGAAAATTTTTCGATCATCGTACCATCACTGACCCGCCACAATCGCAACGATTGATCCGCTCCTGCCGAAGCAATCACTTGACCATCAGGATGAAACGCAACTTCAAACACTGCATCTTCATGTCCGTGTAGTGTTCTAATCAATGTTCCATCCAGTTTCCATAGCTTAATCGTCTGATCTTGACTTGCAGAGGCGATCGTTTGTCCATCAGGACTAAATTTCACATCGACAACGCCAGACGGATGCCCTTTAATCGTTCTAATCAGTTTGCCATCTCGCGTCCATAGCTTAATCGTCTGATCTAAACTCGCAGACGCAATCGTCTGTCCATCGGGACTAAAAGCGGCTGCCCACACTTCTGCTGTATGACCTTCTAGAATTTTTAGTGAAGCGCCTGCTCGCGTCCAGAGTCGAACTGTTTTATCTTGACTACTTGAGAGTAAAGTCTGTCCATCGGGGCTAAAGCTTACCGTGGTAAGTCGATCGGTGTGTCCAGAGATCGTCTTGAGAGGTTTACCGTTGCGCGACCATAACTTGATCGTTTTATCATTACTTGCAGAAGCAATCGTTTGCCCATCAGGACTGAAGCTCACATCATAAACACCATTCGTATGTCCTTCTAATGTTTTGATCAGTGTTCCATCCACATTCCAGAGCTTGAGGGTTTCGTCTCCACTGACCGATGCAATGATTTGTCCATCTGGACTAAATTTTGCGCGTCTGACCCAGCTTTGATGTCCTTCGAGGCGATTATAGTCTCGTATTCTTGCAAAGGCTTGGCTCAGGAATTTATTCGCCATGAGTCGAATGTTTGGATTGACCCAATTTGCATCATGCACCATTCTCACAGCTTGCAGTGCTTCACCTAGCGCTGGAAATTCGCGGTTCGCTTGCAGTAAAGAATCAGACAGTAAACTCTGCGCTTTTATCTCATTGACGATCGCATCTCTCGTTCGAGCTTGAGCAAACAACCAGGAGGCAATGGCGATTGTAAATCCACTACACATTGCGATCGTGCCAATCAAAACAAGCTGCTTTCCTCGACGTGCTGCATTTTCTAAGATGGTTTTTGCCTGATGATTTGCATCTTCGACGGTGCGACTCGTGTGAATATAGTCCTGCTGAAGTGAGGTAGACTGTGGCTCTTTTGTAAGAGATTCATCGAGCCATTGTTCTGCTTCCATCAGATCTCGATCGCGCAGCAATGCACTCTCATATCGTCCTTCTATATCCCACTCGATTGCTCTAACGAGTAAGCGAGTATGAGCTTTGACATAATTTAGGTCGGTATCTAGTGTCTGAAGTAATGTGGCAAATGCAGTTGTAAAGTTATCTTGTTCGCGAAAGAATAGCCAGTTTCGCTGAGCAAGAGCAGGATGAACTTGCAGTTCTTGAAAGTCATCTCGTCTGACGATCGGAACGAGCCGCTTGTTGTGTTTGATTGCATGTTCGACTTCATCCCGGCAGATTGGAGATGAGATCGAATCTTCACTCAAGATGAAAATTATCGTATGCGCTGATTCAATTCCATGCTGAATCTCTTGCCACCAATCTGCTGTAATCGGAATGTCTTCCCAATCTACCCAAGCTTTGCGATCGTTCTGGATCAAAGCTTGATAAAGGCTTTGTACAAAAGCTTTGTCTCTGCGAGAGTACGAAATAAAGACATCAGTATCAACCTTAAGAGGTTGAACGTCGATCGAGACATTAGTAAGTGCCATACACCCTGCTATTTTCAAAATGCTTGATTACCATCGCAGTCCGAGTTTGAGTTGTAAGATTCGCAAATCGCTCCCAATGTTTGGGTTGGGCAAATTCGAGCAAGCTAGACTCAAAGAAATGAGTAATGACAATGAATCAGCCCGACCCAAGCTTGGGGAACTTCGGGGACGAGACAATTCGACGATCGACATCTTTATTTCTTTTCTGAGTCCATCTTTCGCCTTACAACTCTGAAGACAGTGTGTTATCTCACTTTTCTTGGCGTGGTGTCATCTCCTTTTCCGGCGGTGTCACCTCCTTTTCCGGCGGTGTCATCTCCTTTTCCGGTCGTTGCGCCACCTCCTTTTCCTAGCGTGGTGTCATCTCCTTTTCCTCGCACTGCGACAACACTTATCCCTGCTGTAGACGATCGATGAGGCGGCCTAGTGTCATCTCCTTTTCCGTCCGGTGTGGTGCCATCTCCTTTTCCGTCCGGTGGCAATGGTCGAGGCAGCGTAGTGTCATCTCCTTTTTCGTCCGTGCTAGAAGTTGCCTTGTCATCTAAAGATTGTGGAGGTACTATATCATCGCTACAACTTTCCCGCTTGATCTCAATTGTGCCTAGTGCTTCTGCATACCATTGAGTTTGACTGTTTAAGGGTTCGCTGAGATTCAATTGAAGATAGTCTCCGTCTAGCACACAACTGACGATCGCGCATTCTTGACCCACTGGCATCAGCAATTCCAAATTCAAAAAATTAGGAGGAATCAGCCGATTGAGCAGGAGGGGAATCGGAGAGCATGAAATCGAGGAGATGCTGCCAGCTTTCAA
>JALOOO010000249.1 GCA_025454375.1 Leptolyngbya sp. Prado105
TTTATTATTATATGATATTTGATTAACAGGACCACAAGCTCCATCTGAGTATTCGCCTACAGATACTACGTCTTTGTTTGGCTTCATTCCTGCCAATAGAATTTCGGATAATTTTTCCGCAGATCCCCAGGATGACGGTAGCCTAATGCTTTATTGACTCCAGTCTCCTCAAATTCGTAATAGAGGGCGCTGATTTTCTTAAGATAGCGGGGATCGCTCAACTGTCCAATCAAATCAGAAGCGCGGACAAGACCCGGATAATTCATAGTGTCTTGGTGATCTTCAGCCGCAGGAACCGGAAAGCGAGTCAGTTCAATATTGCGCTTCACAATCTCAACATTGATCAATTTGTGCCCGCCAAACCGTTCGTCTACGAAAAGCTTCGCTCGATCGACATGATATGGAGTCATGGCTGCATCAGACGAACCAGGAGGGACTGAAACCATTGCGCCATCGCGACCTGTGGCATACAAGCCATTTTTATCCTGACGGCAAACCCCTCGCACATAGCCAATATCGTGACAAACCAGCGACACAATAAAATGCAACCAGTCTTCACAGGACACTCCGCCATCGCGAATATGCCGTCCGCGTAAGATTTCTTGACCGACTAAAGTGACTAAAATTGAGTGCTCGACATTGTGATAGAGCGCGTCACTATTGGCGATATTTTCCATTGCCATTGACCCAACCCAGCCAATAATGTCCTCATAATCAGACTTCCAGCCTCCATAAGTTCGGTGATACCCTTCTTTCAGTTGCCGAACAAAGTCGTCGATTAAGAGTTCTGTGGCGTTAAACATGATGGGGCAGGTTGAGGTAATAGGAACACTCTTAGGTTTCCCGACCCGCTTAATAAAGTAGAGATAGGGCTTAATCTGATCTTTAAATATCGCGTTAAGCCCTAAAAAATCAGCCCATCCTGACAAGGGCTGAAATTTTGGCGAGTTTATCGGCTTCTAGTCCTTGAAGCTCGGTAAGATCCAGCCATTTTTCTCGAACGAGTTGAGCGAAGACAAAAATTAGGTTGGAATAGCGATAGTCGTACTTGCCATCGATTTCATGTCGTCTCGCACTCAAGAAATCGTGCAGTTGCCAAATGTCGTTAACCTCTGAAATTTGAGTGGCTCGCTCAGTTACGTCCTTTATTAAACTGTCAATCTCTCGCTGATACGCTCGATCGAAGGCGGATCGAGAAATATCCTTTTCGGGCTTACTCCACTGGGCTTCAGTCACTTGCATGTTTACTCAATCACACCTGTCAAAAAATCGTTATTTATAAAAAAGGATGTGGACGCTCTTGATGAATGAGAGCGTCCGTAACTAGGCTATTAGACCATTGCCCTTAGCGCATCAGGTTGAGCAATTCTTTGGGCGAAGCGAGTAAATCGATCGCAACGAAGAAAATTTTGCCTTCAGGATTGATCAAGAATCTCCAAGCCATGTTCATCCCTACTGCTGCACCAAACCAAGGAGTCTGCACTTTACCAGTGACTTTGATTTGGGTGTAGCCATCTTCTGCGGGTTCAGAAACACCGCGCTCTGGCATCAGGTTGAGGTTTTGGCATTCTTCACGGAAGAAGCGGAGAACGCCTTCTTTTCCAACGATCGGCTTTTGGAAAGGAGCTTGAAGTGCGCCATCTTCAGTAAAAAGTTGGATCAAGGCATCAAAATCGTTCGCATTCATGTTGTTCATGTACTGCGTCACTGTCTGATTGTCAATGCCTTCAATCTTGACTTGAGTGCGCTGAGATTCAGCTTTTGGAGCAACGACAGGTTCAGAAACGCGGGTGTAGCTGCCCAGTTTGTTTACGTCGTAGCCCATATTGACCACTGAATTCCGCAATACGGTGATTTGCTGACCTTGATCTAGACCTCTCAAGGATTGCAGCACTGCTGAAGCATTGGCAGAAAGGGTGTATCCGGTTGGAATCGGGGCAACGATACCTTGCTCCATCCACTGTCCAAGTTGATACCAGAAGCCGAGTTTGATATTCGCTGACCAGGTTGCGTAGGTGCGGCAAATTGGAGTGTCTGCATTGTTCGCTAAGTCACACATGACTTGGGTCTGTGCATCAAAAGACATTTTCTTGATTTGCTCTAAGGTCGCTTCTGCAAACTGCATACTTGCAGCACCCGGAGCCGCAACCGTAATGGTTTTACCCATTTCTAGAAATGCAAACCAAGTCCAGGCGAGTTGATCTTCTGCGCTGAGTTGATTGAATCGCGCGGTGAGAGCAGGTACAGCATCGGCGGAAAGAGTGCTGGGGAAAATACCACGGGCTGTTTCAACAGTAATCGCCATAATCAAACACCTAGAGTAGTGAACGGGTTTCAGTGAGAAAAGTAGTGCTGAACACTTGAGCAATACTTTCTTCACTGCAAACAAATTATCACATAATGTAATATTTTTATTTACAAATATTTACATTATTCTCATAGGCAGAAATCGATGCTGCTCGATCGAGTCAATGCTGCATTTTTCATAAATATCTAAAATTCGAGGGAAATCAAGGCATACAGTTCTTAGAATAGGGAAAAGAACTCTTGAAGATTTGTATCAAAAAAGAGGGGGCGCAGTATGACTCCTGCGGTGAGAGTTGAAAAGTTACAGAAGCGCTATGGCTCAGTTGAAGCCGTGAGAGATGTCTCGCTTGAGGTGAAGCCAGGTGAGATTTTCGGATTGCTGGGTCCTAATGGAGCGGGCAAAACGACCACCTTGCGCTGCTTGTGTACCTTAACGGAACCCGATGCTGGCAAGATTGAAGTTTCGGGTATAAGCGCGATCGACAGCCCGCGTGCTGCTCGACAAAGATTAGGCTATGTGTCGCAAGAAGTTGCGATCGACAAAGTTCTTACAGGTCGCGAACTGCTTGAACTGCAAGCCGCGCTTTACCATTTACCCAGGTCATCAATTAAAGCCCGAATTGCAGAGGTTCTAAATCTGCTAGGGCTGGATGAATGGGCAGATAAAAAGAGCGGAACCTATTCGGGTGGATTAAAAAAGCGGCTCGATCTTGCTGCTGGCTTGTTGCATCAACCGGATGTTCTCGTGTTGGATGAACCAACGGTTGGACTTGATATTGAGAGTCGAGTGGTCGTTTGGAATTTTCTCAGACAGCTTCGAGAGCAAGGGACGACGGTTTTAATTACCAGCCATTATTTAGAAGAAATTGACGCACTTGCTGATCGAGTTGCAATTATCGATCGAGGCGTTGTGATTTCGTCTGGAACCCCTTCGGAGTTGAAAGATCAAGTGGGAGGAGATCGGATTACCCTACGAATTCGAGAATTCTCCCCGGT
Source organism: Leptolyngbya sp. Prado105 (assembly GCA_025454375.1). Lineage (GTDB taxonomy): Bacteria > Cyanobacteriota > Cyanobacteriia > Leptolyngbyales > Leptolyngbyaceae > Leptolyngbya. Next base: position 3,304 of record JALOOO010000249.1, read on the forward strand.
AGACGAAGCGGAAAAAGCGAAATCTTTATTAGAATCGCTGCCGATGGTTCAAGAAGTAATTATTAACGGATCTCAAGGAAATTCGCTGAATTTAGTCGTTTCGCCCAATAGCGATGCGCTAATGACCGTCCAGCAAGCTCTCCAACAAGCGGGATTGCCCACCTTTGGAATTGCTCAGGCTCGTCCGAGCTTAGATGATGTCTATCTTGCAGCAACCGGACGAACTTTAATGGATGCGGAACTTGCAGCAGCAGGCAGCCGAGATCCGAAAGCAGAACGTAAGCAGAGTATGAGGTAGCAGATTATGAGTACAACCATTACCCCTTCAAAAACTTCTTCAGCGCAGCAAGAAGCGATCGCTCAACCGCATCTGTTTAGCGAATTTCTGCAAGAGACGTTAGCGATGACGCGCCGATTGTTTATTCAGCTTCAGCGCCGTCCTTCTACTTTGATTGCGGGTATTATTCAGCCGTTGATGTGGTTGATTCTCTTTGGTGCGCTGTTTCAAAATGCGCCGCAGGGATTGTTTGGCAATCAAGTGAATTACGGGCAGTTCTTAGGGGCTGGCGTGATTGTGTTTACGGCATTTGGCGGGGCGTTAAATGCGGGACTTCCGGTGATGTTCGATCGAGAATTTGGATTTCTCAATCGTCTATTAGTTGCGCCGTTGGCTTCAAGATTCTCAATTGTGATGGCTTCTGCAATCTTCATCACGACCTTGAGTTTGATTCAGACTGCGGCGATTATTGTGATGAGTGCGTTTTTAGGGGCAGGATTGCCAAGTGCGATCGGGCTTGCATTAGTCGCTTTGATCGTTTTGCTGTTAGTCGTTGCAGTAACCGCATTGAGCTTAGGATTGGCGTTTGCGTTGCCGGGACATATTGAATTGCTTGCGGTGATTTTTGTGACAAATTTACCGTTGCTGTTTGCGAGTACTGCTTTAGTTCCGTTGTCGTTTATGCCGAATTGGTTACAGGTTGTCGCGACTCTGAATCCCTTGAGTTATGCGATCGAGCCAATTCGCTATCTTTACTTGCATCCAGATTGGAGCTTTAGCAGTGTAATTATGCACGCCCCCTTTGGGAATGTGACTTTGGGTGGATCGTTGCTGATTTTGGTGGGGCTTTGTGCGATCGCGCTTGTGGGCGTTCAACCGTTGATGAAACGCCGTTTGGCTTAAGCGGGTATTCCAAAACCAAATTCTTCGTTGGGGTTGGGCTTTGACTTTGCTCAACCCATGAACGATATCCGCGATCGCTCAACAATATTTCTAGCTCTAGAAAATGGGTTGACATTATGACTCTAGCGATTCCAATTCATGCGATCGAGCTTGCTCCCGGTAGTACACTCAGCATTCATAACGTTTCATGGCAAGACTTTGAAACGCTTCTGGCTGACTTAGGTGAAAAGAGAAACACGCGCATTGCATACTATCGAGGCACACTAGAAATCATGTCACCGCTCGCTCGTCATGAACGTCCTCACCGCATCATTGCCGATATTGTCAAAGTACTACTCGATATTCAGGAGCGCAACTGGGAAGATTTTGGCTCCACCACGCTCAAACGTCCTGAAGTTGCAGGGATTGAACCCGATACCGGCCTCTATATTCAAAACGCCGATCGCGTCAAAGGCTGTAACGATCTTGATTTAGACACCTATCCACCTCCCGATCTTGCGATCGAAGCCGATGTCACGTCAATGACGACTGTTAGCGCCTATCAAGCGATGAAAGTTCCTGAAATCTGGGTTTACCGTAATCAGACCCTAAAAATCAGTGTACTAGAGGGCGATCGCTACATTGAATCTTTGAGCAGTCCAGCATTTCCAGAGTTGCCGATCGCAACTCTGATTCCTCAACTGGTACAAAGTGCGATCGAGCAAGGAACTAGCCAAATGCTCCGAAACTTTAGAACTTCATCAATTTGTGGAAACTAAAGTTATAGCAAAGTCTTAATTTGAAGCTTATTTGGTTCACTTATCAGCAAGTCTTCTATGACTGAATTTAGGTGGTGAAAACATTAATCATTGTCTACATCACGACTTGGCAAGTTACCCAGAAAGGAAAAGCTAAGCTGAAGTAGTGTTGTCATTACCGGACAAAAATAACCTTGATCAAACACTATCATCTCAACGTTCCGATGCACTGCAATGTCAGCCTGCTAATATCAATCAGTTACAACCAGTACTGCCTCCGAATTTGACACAACGGCACGGTAAAGCCTTTGAAGTGAGTTGAAATCTTCAATCATCCACTCAAATGCAACTTCAGGATCGTTGTGGTGCCACTTGTAGAGGTGGGCAGCACTCATGCTAATCGGATCATACTTCGATCTCAGCAACGGGCGATTCATCCCGCTCAACCAGATACTGATGCGTTCACAGGTTGCAGGTGAAGTCCAGCGAATCGGGAAACCTTGAACGCTTCGCGCTGTTGGCGTAACCAACGCTTCGCCACGAATTGCAATTTCCGCTAGAGGTGCGTCTTGAACACTGAAACTCTGTGTTAGAAGCCACGTGAGCCATTCAAATCGCCTGTCGAGGTCGCAGCATCGAGTCTCGATGCCAGGATGATCGCTCACCAACTGTTCGAGAGCATCAACGAGGATTTCGTAGTCCTTATATCCTGATATAAAACTGTCAACTCGGCTGCCTTGCTTGCGGCGGAGTCGAAAGTAGGAGCGAACAAAGCTTAACAGTTCTGGGTCAAGCTTGTTGCTACTGACAAGCTGGAGCAATTTGCATTCAGGTGAGATTGCATTAAGTTCAACTTCCCAACCCATGTGTCCTCTCTTCTACATTTGCTGACTAACGTTCTCAATCACCCGCTGCGCTTTGGTTTGTTAGCTGGCTGCTGGACAACAAAGCTGCCAGCATCCATCATGAGATACTGGTTCATCTTACCGTCTCTATCTATGGCAGGTATTAATTGAGAGGGTATACCTTGTCTTTTTCACTGTTGCGACTCACCCGGATGCTTGATATCTAATAGACCCATGAGATACGCAACCAGTGCGAAGGTAAATGTTAGCATGAGCCTGAATGGTTGTACTCTTCTCCGTGACCTCCTACCTCCCAATAGCTCCAATACTATTCAGGGTCGTTGCTTCTCCACGGCGGTCTCCTACTGCGCGATAGAGTAGTAAGGCTTGATTGTAATACTTCAGCGCTTCTGACTGCTGTCTCAAGTCAGCATAGACAAGCCCGATATTTCTCAGGGTCGTTGCTTCTTCACGCTGATTCCCCACTGCACGAATGAGCAGTAAGGCTTGATTGTAATACTTCAGCGCTTCTGACTGCTGTCTCAAGTCAGCATAGACAAGTCCGATATTGTTCAGAGCCGTTGCTTCTCCACGGCGATCTCCCACCGCACGAGTGAGCGGTAAGGCTTGGTTGTAATACTTCAGTGCTTCTGACTGCTGTCTCAAGTCAGCATAGACAAACCCGATATTGTTCAGCGTCGTTGCTTCTCCACGGCGATCTCCCACCGCACGAGTGAGCGGTAAGGCTTGGTTATAATACTTCAGTGCTTCTGACTGCTGTCTCAAGTCAGCATAGACAAGCCCGATATTGTTCAGCGTCATTGCTTCTCCACTACGGTTTCCTACTGCGCGATGGAGCGGTAAGGCTTGGTTGTAATACTTCAATGCTTCTGACGGCTGCCCCAAGGAGTTGTAGACAAGCCCGATATTGTTCAGGGTCGCTGCTTCTCCACGCCGGTCTCCCAGTGCGCGATAGAGCGGTAAGGCTTGGTTGTAATACTTCAGTGCTTCTGACTTCTGCCCCAAGGAGTTGTAGACAGCCCCGATATTGTTCAAGGTCACTGCTTGTCCACGCCGATCTCCTAGTGCGCGATAGAGCGGTGAGGCTTGGTTGTAATACTTCAGTGCTTCTGGCTTCTGCCCCAAGGAGTCGTAGACAGCCCCGATATTATTCAGGGTCGTTGCTTCTCCATTACGGTCTCCTACTGCACGACCGAGCGGCAAAGACTGGTTGTAATACTTCAGTGCTTCCGGCTTTTGTCCCAAGGAGTCGTAGACAACCCCGATATTGTTCAGGATTTCTGCTTCTCCGCGCCGATCTCTCACTGCACGATAGAGCGGTAAGGCTTGATTATAGTAATCTAATGCCTTCTGCTTCTCGCCCAAGTCGTCGTAGATGCGCCCTA
>JALOOO010000250.1 GCA_025454375.1 Leptolyngbya sp. Prado105
TATAGACATCGAATGTCGCCCGATGCAGAGTCGTCACCCGTCTCCTCCGAGTCCTAAAGTTGAGTCTAACGCCTCTCCTTTAGTCTCGTCCCCCCATAATTCTGGTGCAGCGGATTGACCGAAGCCGCTTGGGTGCGATGCAAAGATCTCGGCAACCGCTGACCAGAACCGTTGTACTGCTTTAAGGTGATCTATTGGGGTTGCCAGATGTCACGGGTGCGCTCGCCAAGAATCTGGGAATTCTAGAAGCGACTCTGCTACCCAACCCAACCTATGATCCCCTTAGCAAACACCGTATCCCATCCATTGCTTCATATTGCTGGATATACCATCGTTGAGCAACTGTATTTAGGTTCTCGGACAGCAGTGTATCGAGCGGTACCAACAAATTCGTCGCGTGTGGTGGTAATTAAGGTGTTGCGGCGAGAGTACCCGAACTTCGGGGAATTGGTGCAATTTCGTAATCAATATACGATCGCCAAAAATCTCCCCATTCCTGGTCTGGTCAAACCCTTGAGTTTGGAGCCGTTAGGCAGTGGCTATGCCCTGGTGATGGAGGATTGTGGCGGCATTTCGTTAGAGCAATATGTCCAGCAGCAGTCGTTGGATTTAACGCAGGTGTTGGCGATCGCCCTGCAAATTGCCGACATTCTCCACGACCTGCACCAACATCAGGTGGTGCATAAAGACATCAAACCCGCCAACATTCTGATTCACCCGGAGTCTCAGCAAGTCAAACTGATCGACTTCAGCATTGCCTCTTTATTACCCAAGGAAACCCAGGAAATCCAAAGTCCGAATATTTTGGAAGGAACGTTGGCGTATTTGGCTCCAGAACAGACGGGGCGGATGAATCGGGGGATTGATTATCGGGCAGATTTTTATGCGTTGGGGGTGACGCTCTATCAACTATTAACCGGAACCTTGCCGTTTACCTCAACCGATCCATTGGAGTTGGTGCATTGTCATATTGCTAAAGTGCCCGTGCCGATCGATCAAGTCAAAGCGGATATCCCTGGCATGGTGGCAGCGATCGTATCCAAACTGATGGCAAAGAATGCCGAAGATCGCTATCAAAGTGCAAGGGGGTTGAAACACGATTTAGAGCAGTGTTTGATCCAGTGGAAAGAAACGGGTGAGATTGCAAGATTTGAATTAGGACAACGGGATTTGAGCGATCGCTTCCTCATCCCCGAAAAACTCTACGGTCGGGAAGCGGAAGTCCAAACGCTGTTGGATGCGTTCGATCGCGTTGCCACAGGCGCTTCAGAATTGATGCTCGTGGCAGGATTCTCTGGCATTGGCAAAACTGCTGTCGTCAACGAAGTCCACAAGCCGATTACTCGGCAGCAAGGCTACTTCATTAAAGGCAAGTTCGACCAGTTTAATCGCAACATTCCCCTGTCTGCCTTTGTCCAAGCCCTGCGCGATTTGATGGGGCAATTGTTGTCCGAATCCGATGATCACTTGGCGCAATGGCAAGCGAAGATTTTGGCGGCGGTGGGTGAGAATGGGCAAGTTTTGATTGATGTGATTCCAGAACTGGAGCAGATTATTGGCAAACAGCCCATTGCTGCAGAACTCTCCGGTAGCGCGGCGCAGAATCGGTTTAACTTGCTGTTCCAAAAGTTTGTGGAAATCTTCACCACTGCAGAGCATCCGTTGGTGCTGTTTTTGGATGACTTGCAGTGGGCGGATTTAGCTTCGCTGCAATTAATCAAACTGTTGATGAATGACAATGGTTATCTGCTGATATTGGGAGCCTATCGGGATAATGAAGTGTCACCGGCTCATCCATTTATCTTAACGGTAGAAGAACTGAAGAAAGCACAGGCGATTTCCCTGCAGGAACGCTGCGCGAACGTCAACACGATTACCCTGGCACCGCTGGCTTTAAGCGATACTAACTATCTGATTGCCGATACGTTAAATTGTTCACGGGAATTGGCACAACCACTAACGGAATTAATCGATCGCAAAACCCAGGGCAATCCCTTCTTTACCACGCAGTTTCTCAAAGCACTCCACGAAGAGAACCACATCACGTTCAACTCTGATCGCCGCTATTGGGAATGCGACATTGCTCAGGTCAATGCCCTAGCACTCACCGATGATGTGGTGGAATTCATGGCGCTGCAATTGCAGAAATTGCCCGATGAAACGCAACATGTGCTGAAATTAGCCGCTTGTGTGGGGAACCAGTTTGATTTGGCGACCTTGGCGATCGTTTCAGAACAATCTCCCACAGATACAGCTGCTGCATTATGGAAAGCGTTACAAGAAGGTTTGATTTTACCCACGAGTCAAAGCTATAAGTTCTTTCAATCTGAAGATGGCGAATCGCCTGATAGACAGAATAACGTCAATCCGACGTATCGATTTTTGCACGATCGCATCCAACAAGCCGCTTATTCTCTCATTCCAGAAGATAAAAAACAAGCTACCCATCACAAAATCGGACAATTGTTATTGGACAAAACTTCGTCTGGCGATCGCGAAGAAAAGATTTTCGAGATTGTTAACCAGTTGAATCAAGGCTTAGAACTGATAACTCAACCAGGCAAACGGCATCAATTAGCTCAATTGAATTTACAAGCAGGACGCAAAGCTAAGATATCTACTGCTTATGCTTCTGCTGCCAAATACTTAATGGTAGGCATAGAACTTTTAAGTAGAGATAGCTGGCAAAACCAATATGATTTAACTTTAGCTCTTTATATTGAAGCAGTAGCAGCCGAATACTTAAACACTAACTTCCAACAGTCAGAAATGCTGGGTGAAATTATCTTGCAACGAGCATATACTTTACTCGACAAAGTGAAAGTATACGAGCTAAAAATCCAGTCTAATCTGGCTAGAAATCAGTTGATTGACGCCATAGATACAGCATTGCCAATCTTAGAAATGCTTGGTTGTTCTCTGTCAACGGCATCTAGTAGCAATTTTTCAGCTATTAATCTGCCCAGTCTTCAAACCTTGAACAATTTTCCGGAAATGACAGATCCATATCAACTAGCAGCTTTGCGAATTCTTAATAGTATTGGCGCTGCTGTTGTGAATGCCAAGCCAGAAATGTTCCCATCATTTGCACAAACTCTTGTTAATATTTGCATTCAGTATGGTCACTCATCTCTAGCGGCTCCTTCCTATAATTGGTATGCCATTTTTCTCTGTGTAATCGATGATATTGATAACGGCTATCACTCGGCTCAAATTGCTTTGGCGCTTTTAGAACGATACAATTCTCAGGAATTCAAGACCATTGTTTATACACTCAACAACTATTTTGTCAGGCATAGAAAAGAGCATGTTAAAGAAACTCTTCCTGCCTTTATGATAGGTTTAGAAAATGGCATAGAAAATGGAGATTTAGTTTATAGTAGCTTTTGCGCCCTCAACTTTTGTACGCATTGTTTTTATCTGGGATATCCATTAGAAGCAGTCCAGGAAAATCAAGAAAAACACAATAAATTCTTGCTAAAAAACAAACAGGATTACCCAATTTATGCTATTAATATATATAAACAATTGGTTTTATCTCTACTTGGCAAGTTAACTAATGATTTTAGTTTGATTGGTGAAAAATTTGACGAAGCTGCCAAGCTAATGAAACTAGAGGAAACTCAAATACCCTCTTTACTATTCATGGTATATCAAGCAAAATTAATTCTCTTTTATTTGTTTGCAGAACCCAATCAAGCGATTATTAATGCCAGATTATCTTCCCAGCATATCGGCTCTGTTAGTTCCTGGCTGGTGGAGATAGAACATTATTTCTACTATTCCCTAGCGCTGTTGGCAGATTTTTCGACGACTGATTCTCAAACAAAGCAGCAGTATTTAACAGAAGTTATCTGGAATCAGAAAAAACTTGAGCATTCAGCGCATCATGCGCCAATGAACCATCAACATAAGTACGATTTGGTAGCAGCCGAACATCATCGGGTGTTGGGCGAAAAATTAGAAGCGATCGCCCTCTACGATCGCGCGATCGCCGGAGCCAAAGCCAACGGCTACATTCAAGAAGAAGCGCTAGCCAACGAACTTGCAGCCAAATTCTACCTCAACTGGGGCAAAGAGAAAATTGCCCAAGACTACCTGACGAATGCCTACTACGCCTATGCTCACTGGGGCGCAAAGGCGAAAGTTCAAGACCTAGAGCAGCGCTACCCCGAACTACTCGCACCGATTCTGCAACAGCAACGGGCAGCATTGTCCGCAACAGAAACCATCTTTGCCACAACCGTTCTAGCCACAGTCCATACTCCTGGTACGCAGGCTTCCAGTTCTGGCAGCACCAGCATTTCTGCCACCCTTGATCTAGAAGCCGTTCTCAAAGCATCTCAGGCGCTTTCCAGCGAAATTCAACTCGACAAACTTCTGGCGACCTTACTGCACACGGTGCTGGAAAATGCTGGAGCAGACAAAGGAGCATTGCTGATGCCCCATGACCAGCAGTGGTTTGTGGAAGCGATCGCCACGATTCATCAAACCGCGCAGGTGCAATCGGTTGCCTTATCCGACAGCTTAGAACTTCCCCACAGCTTGATTCACAGCGTCAAACGAAGTCTGCAACCAGTGGTGATTGTCGATGCTACTGCCCATCCCACCCTGGCAACTGATCCCTATGTGGTGAAGCAGCAACCCAAGAGTCTACTCTGTACCCCGATTGTTCAGCAAGGTAAACTCGTCGCGATTTTGTATTTGGAGAACCAGGTGACGGTGGGAGCGTTTACGAGTGATCGTGTCGAACTACTCAACTTCCTCTGCGCCCAAGCTGCCATTTCCTTAGAAAATGCTCGCCTTTATCAACAAGCTCAGACCTATGCTCAGCAGCTTGAACAATCGCAACTGCAAATTGTCCAAAGCGAAAAAATGGCATCGCTCGGAAATCTCGTCGCCGGGGTCGCTCACGAAATTAATAACCCGATCGGTTTCCTGAATGGCAGCATCAATAACGCCAAAGACTACGTGAAAGACTTACTCGACTATCTCGCGCTCTATCAGCAACATCATCCCAATGCAGCGGCACCTGTGCAAGATAAAGCCGACGAGATTGACCTGGAATTCCTCAGCGAAGACTTACCCAAACTCCTCAACTCGATGAAAGGAGCGACCGATCGCATCAAAGGCATCAGCACCAGCCTCCGCACCTTCTCCCGTGCCGATACCGATCACAAAGTCACCGCCAACCTCCACGACGGCATCGATAGCACCTTACTGATTCTGAAGTATCGCCTCAAAGCCAATGAGTTTCGCCCCGCGATCGAAGTGCTAAAAGACTATGGTGAATTACCGCCAGTTGACTGTTTCCCTGGACAACTCAACCAAGTGTTTATGAACATCTTGGCAAATGCGATCGACATGTTTGACGAAATAGCACAACAATCTTCTCTGGCTGAACTCAAAGCTAATCCACAAATCATCACTATCCAAACAATTCTCGTCAGCGAACAGAACACAGTAGAAATTCGCATTCGAGACAATGGTAAAGGTATGACCGAGGAGGTAAAAGCCAAAATCTTTGATCATTTGTTTACCACTAAAGGCGTGGGTAAAGGAACAGGGTTGGGATTGGCGATCGCTCGTCAAATTGTCGTCGAAAAGCATGGGGGTAGTTTAGGAGTGCAGTCTGAGGTGGGTCAAGTCACCGAGTTCTGCATCCGATTGCCAATTGATGTTGAATAGTTAATTCCTTGTGAAAGCTGGCAAACAGATAACGGTGACGGTGCAGTACAACAACCGCAATGCACCGGAACATCCAGCTTGGTCGGTAAGTTACGATCTCAATCGGGTGCCCGGTGATTGCGATCGTTATGCAGCTCAGTCCTTGGTGGGGACGTAGCCAGAAAATTATTTGTTGCTACTCAAAGTTAAGTTAGCGTAAAGTCGTTCGTGAGATAGTGCGTTGATGTTGGGGGTGGGGCGACCTCCCCATATCAGCTTAGATTAGAAATTTATACAAACCTGGTATTGACCTAGAGCGCACTCTAGCTTTTATAGTCTTAGCATGACGACTGAATTCACCATCCAACAAGTTGCCGAGACGACGGGCTTAAGCATCCACGCTTTGCGTTATTACGAGAAAGTTGGGCTTTTAGCTCCGATTCAGCGAGCCTCGAATGGTCATCGGCGATATTCTGCCGAGGATGTTACCTGGCTGGAATTTTTAGTGCGGTTACGGGAAACCGGAATGCCTGTGCAAAAAGTGCTTACTTTTGCAGATCTGGTTCGTCAACACCCGGATCAGGTTAGCGAACGGCGCAGGTTGCTTGAAGATCATCGTCAGCAGGTCAAACAACGTTTAGAGGAATTGACTCATCATTTGCAAGTCATTGATTTGAAGATCGAACATTACCAGCACCTTGAAGCAACGGGTGAAAACGATAGCAACTGCATCTTCTGGAAGCATTATCTTGAAAATGCTTTAGACGACAAGTTGAACGAATAGTTTTCATGGCATTAAATACTCAGGAGACAGAACTATGAACTTTCAGGGGAAAGTTGCCCTCATTACTGGGGGTAGCTCTGGCATTGGGCGCGCGGCAGCGATCGCCTTTGCTAAAGCTGGGGCGAATGTTGTAATTGCAGCCCGACGGGTGCAGGAAGGCAGCGAAATCGTCCGACTAATCAAAGATGTAGGGGGTGAAGCCACATTTATTCAAACCGATGTTTCCAGGAGTGAGGAAATCACGGCGCTAATTGATAAAACCATTGACACCTATGGGCGGTTGGATTGTGCTTTCAATAACGCCGGAACAGAAGGTAAATTTGCCTCCATCACCGAACTGACTGAAGCGGATTGGGAACATACCATGAGCGCGAATCTCAAAGCGGTCTGGCTATGCATGAAGTACGAGATAGCCCAAATGCTGCAACAGGCAAGTGGCGGAGCGATCGTCAATACGTCTTCCTGGTTGGCAAAAGGCGGATTGATTGGCTCAACCATCTATTCTGCCAGCAAAGGTGGATTGGATGGGATGGTAAGACCCGCAGCTTTGGAGTATGCCAGCCAGGGCATCCGAATCAACAACATTAATCCCGGCATCATTGACACAGAAATGCTACGCCGATTTTTTCAGCCAGAAGATAAAGCGGCAAAACCGTTTATCAACCATATTCCATCTAAACGGTTGGGAACGTCAGAAGAAGTAGCAGAAACAGTCATATGGCTCTGCTCTGATGCCGCTTCATAAGTCCTTATGCAAAAATCTTTACCTATTAAGGGAGGCGTAAAGGTCTAGGCAAAGTTGATCACATATTCCTCCCCAAAGCCTTTAATTACCTGTTCTACATACTTGACCAAACTCTCCCATCCTTCGTAAGCCCACAGTTCTATCCACTCATACTTCATGAAACGCCACAGGATTTCAATCAGGTTTAATTGAGGGCTATAAGCCGGCAACTCAAAGATCTCAATCTGTTTTGCTTTCCACTCCGGTATCTTCGCTTGGAAGGCTTGAGAGGTA
>JALOOO010000251.1 GCA_025454375.1 Leptolyngbya sp. Prado105
ACACGATTACACACCTGGCTTATCTCGTCCTGCGATTTTTGCCGATCGAGTTTGAGCAGATTCGTGCAGTCTGGCGAAACAAAGGCGGCGGCGAATTGTTTAAATACGACGATCTCGATGCGCTGCTGATTGGCGGGTCGAAACATGCTCGAATTCGCTTTAGTTCGACGACGCTGCCTGAGTGTTTTGAGGTGATTGTGCGCGGGACGAAAGGCTATACACAGACGGATCTATTTCAGCCTTATCTCCGGGCTGTGCTGCCTCGCAAAGTTGGGAAACAGCTTTCACCTTTAGCAAATCACTGGATCAATGGAGTCGAGTTAATGAAGCGCAGTGTGGGAAACTTTAATCGCAAAATCATGCAGCAAACGCCTTATGAAGGACTGCATGGCTTGCTCGATCGTACTTACACCGCATTCCTTAACGGTGATCCACCTCCAGTGTCTTACGAAGATATGGAGCGCACCAGTCGGTTAGTAGACGCATTGTTGGCTGAGGAAAATCGAGTATGAAATTATTAATCACAGGTGCATCCGGCTTTTTGGGTCAGTATGTTGTGGCAGAAGCTTTAAGGCGAGGGCATCAAGTTCGAGCGATCGTGCGTCCAGTTACAAAGGTCGAGCAGATTAGTTGGCAGGCTCATCCCAATCTTGAATTTGCTCGTTTAGACCTGCGCCGCAAAGATGGACTGCTCGAAGCGTTGCAAGGAATAGACGCTGTGATTCACCTCGCTGCCGCAAAATCGGGCGATTTTTACACTCAGTTTGCAGGAACCGTAATCGCGACTGAGAATTTGCTCGACTCGATGAAAGCAGCGGGCGTGCTGAGACTTGTCGCCATTAGTACCTTTTCAGTTTATGACTACTGGAATAAGGAAACTGGCTCGTTACTAGATGAAGCGTCCGCGATCGAGCAAAAGCCGCTGGAGCGCGATGAATATGCCCAGACGAAGCTGATTCAAGAATCGTTAGTTCGTGAATTTGAGCGAGAGAACAATGCGCCTGTAACGATCATTCGACCGGGCATGATCTATGGGCGAGATTTTCTCTGGAATGCCTGTCTCGGTGCAGAATTGACCGATTCGCTATGGTTACGAATTGGAGCGCGAGCGCAAATGCCCCTGAACTACGTGGAGAACAGTGCAGAAGCGATCGTACTCGCGTCTGAGCGAGACAGTGCGATCGCTCAGACGATTAATGTAGTCGATGACCATTTGCCGACTCAGCGAGAATTTGCGAAGAAGCTGTTTGCGCGGCAGAACGATTTTCCGCGAATGATTCCAGTCAATTGGACGGTGATGCGAGGATTAACTTGGGTGCTTTGGGTCTATAACCAGAAGATTTTGAAAGGACAGGCAAAGTTTCCAGGAATTTTTGTGCCCGCTAAGCTTCACGCTCGGTTTAAGCCGTTGGTCTATTCCAACGATCGAGCAAAACAAGTCCTGAACTGGAGTCCTCGATATTCGTTGGATGAGGCGTTTGAGCGGAGTCTGAGCGATCGAGATTTATTAGCGGTTGCAGTTCCGAGTCCTGCACTATCGAATTCGGTTTGACGATCACAAGTCCTGCCAGCATGTATACCCAACAAAGCCCAACTTGAATGCGAATTGCCTACCTCACAGGTGAATATCCCAGAGCTACTGACACCTTCATCCAGCGCGAAGTTGCTGGATTGAGGGCACTCGGCATAGATGTCCAAACCTTTTCTGTCCGCCGTCCTGGACTCGAACAACTTGTCGGCGAAGAACAAAAAGCAGAATGCGATCGCACAACCTACATCCTCCCACCCAACTTTCTCCGCCTGCTCGGATCACATTTCAAATTACTCGGTGGGCAATATCTACGATCGCTAAAACTCGCCTGGTCAACGCGACAGCCGGGACTCAAAGGACTGCTCTACCAACTCTTCTACTTTCTCGAAGCAGGCATCCTGGCTCGCCAGCTTCAGATTCAACACATTCAACATCTTCATAATCATTTAGCGACCTCAAGCGGCACGGTTGCTATGCTCGCTGCTGAATTGAGCGGAATTCCGTTTAGCTTCACCCTCCATGGGCCTTATATTTTCTTTGAACCTTATCAGTGGAGTTTAGAGGAAAAGATCAAACGCGCTCTGTTTGTCTGTTGCATTAGTCACTATTGCCGCAGCCAGGGTATGGTTTTTGCCCCTACTGAAGCATGGAATCGAATGCACATCATTCACTGCGGCATTGACCCCGATTTGTTTGAGCCCGTCAAGCATCAAGGAATGGGAAATCGATTGCTGTATGTCGGTCGGTTAGCTGCGGTGAAAGGCTTACCGATTTTACTAGAAAGTCTAGCAAAGCTTGTTGTTCAGCATCCGGATTTAGAACTCACGGTGGTTGGAGACGGCAGCGATCGCGAAATGCTAGAAGCACGAACCGACTCGCTCCATCTAAAACCCCACGTCAAATTTGTCGGCTATCAATCTCAATCTGAAGTTCGAGCGCGACTGCAAGCAACCGATATTTTTGTCATGGCAAGCTTTGCTGAAGGCGTTCCGGTTGTGCTGATGGAAGCGATGGCAGCAGGAGTTCCGGTCGTTGCGACCCAGATCGCAGGAGTCAGTGAACTGGTTGAAAATCAGGTGAGCGGCTATCTCGTGCCCGCAGGCGATCCAGAAACCCTCGCCGATCGCATTCAAGACCTTGTAAAAGATAGTGAAGCGCGATCGCGCTTCGGAATGGCTGGGCGTGCGAAAGTTGTTGAAGACTTTAACATTCAAAAAGAAACAGCGCGACTGCATCAATTGATGAGCCGCACCCTTGCAGGAGAATCAGAAGCGATTCGTCCGCATCTTGAATCGAATTGAGGCTTTCAAACTCAATCAGGTCTGAGTTTCTGATAAATGCTGGAATTGTGAGGAAGCTGGAATCTGTTCTCGTTCATCATCAAATGCCGGAACCCTCTGCTTCACCGTCAGCACAGTTGCAACAAACAAGACCCAATAGATATTTGCTAACCGCAGTATATAGCTTTCAGTGACGTTATTCAGTGCCAAAAAGGTGAGATATCCTAATGCCCAGGTATGTTCTGGATGCTTAGAGCCATAGGCTTTCATCAAAGCAATCACAAATGCCCCAACATAGCAGACTAGAAATAGCGCTAATCCAACTAGACCAACATCCAAAGCAATCTCAATAAACCCATTGTGCGCGTGAGGAGCCGTGAAGCTCTGCGATAAGTAATAGCTAATCGCCTTTGGATACGGACTTTCAGACGACCAAAACGCGCTGCGACCATACCCAAATAGCGGACGATCCATAATTCGATCGAGCGAAACCGCCCAAATATAAGTCCGTCCACTCAAGGTGACATCCCTGCCCAGCCCCTTCAGCAAATCTGACCAATTTGCTAAAACTCCCACCGCGGCTGAACTGACAATTAAGGCTCCCAAACTACCAAGAACGATCGACAATTTCCCTTTCCATCGGAAATTTCGGTAGAAAAGCATCAGCGCTAACATGCCAAAGCTAAGAACTAAAGCTGTTTTGGAAGTTGATAGCAAGATCAAAGCCGTTGCAACCGCAATCCCAAGCCATTTAAGTTGGCGATCGCGCGGACTCTCAACTGGCAGCGAAAAGAATGCGACCATTGCGATCACCATCATGCTGCCAAAGGTATTTTTGTAGTCATAGATCCCTTTCCATGCGCCGGGGTGATCCACGATGTGCTTTCCAAGCGCCGGAACACCCAGCGCTAGTGCAATACTGGCGAGTCCACCAATCGTAAAGGTCAACGCATAGAGTTTGACTTGCTGAGTTAACGGAAATCGAGTTGCAATATACAGCCCAAACGTTGTCATCTGAAGCATTTCTCGATTCGTCAGCAGCGTCCATTGGGGAAAATCTGACCAGGCAAATGAAAAGAGTACCAATCCCGTGAAAATCCACAGCACCCAATCACGCTTAATGGTGATAAGGGCGCGTTTGGCATTCAGCATGACCAGTAACGTACTTACCAGCCAGATGAAATACCGAATGGCGGTAATCACAATAATTGGGACAGGTCCAGCGATCGTTCCATCTTCACTTCCACCTAAGGTTAGACCGCCTGTAAAGAAGGTCAAACCAAAGATGACGAAACAGGTTTCAGCAAATAAAAGCAGCTTTTTCACGTCAAATCAGTCTGTGAATTGAGTGCAACATGTCAAATCGACATATGCAATGAGTTTAAAGGGTCTTGCCTCTTACAGCGCGTTCGTTTTGACAAAATCCGGAGAATCTTGATACTGGGATCCCAAATATGAGGAGTTCAACAACCGTGGAACTCAGGAATTCGATGCCCAGAATTGTGGTGGAATCGCATCTTCAAAGCAGTAATTCTAACGATCGCGTCAATTCTCATCTTCATATTGTCAGCGCATAACTTTATACAACTCTAATGATCCCCGGTTTTTACATAGATTTTCTGCAAAGAAGATCGCAAATTTACAGAACCATCCTGAAAGCCATCGTATATTCAACGTGTTCTCCTACACTGTTCTCAAAAGCAAATACGGAGCTTTAGGAACAAACAGAGAAGATAGGGGCTAACGAGGATTACCCGGCATCGTTCGTCTTTAGCTTTTCTTTATAAGTAGAGCATGAACAATTTGCCCGCTTCATTTCGAGTGAATCGCTGTTGCGCTCTGTCATATTAGCGACAGAGCAATTCTGACGCACTGGAGTGAGTGTGGCTGAATAGACCGGACTTGGCAATGGAGTGGCAAGTGTGAACGTTAGTGATCTTAGAGCTTTAAAAGACGATCTCGTTATTGAAACCGATCTATGTATTGTTGGGAGCGGTCCATCTGGACTGTCGATCGCGAAAGAGTTTGTGGGGACAAAGGTTAAGGTTGTCATCTTAGAAGGCGGGGGCAAGTCAGACGAGCCTGATACGCAATCGCTCTATGCGATTGAGAGTGTGGGGGCACCGCGTCAAATGGATCAAAATGTGATCCGCTCTCGAATTCTCGGTGGAACCTCCCATATTTGGACAGGTCGAGTTGCACCATTTGATGAACTGGATTTTAGAGAACGATCGTGGGTTCCGCATTCGGGTTGGGCAATTGCTCGTCGCAGTCTTGACCCTTACTTAGTTCGAGGCGGTGAGAATCTTGGGCTAGGACCTTACTGTTATGATGAGCGACTTTGGGAGAAATTTAGAGTCAATCCGCCTTCTGATCGACTCAATCAATTTAAAGTGCAGCCTGTGTTCTGGCAATTCAGTAAACATGTGACCAATCGCCATGAACCAATGCGATTTGGACAAGGCTTTATGCCTGAGAATGCACCGAATATTCAGTTAATCTTGCACGCGAATGTCACGCATCTGAATACAAACGAAGCGGGAACTAAGCTCGAATCCGTTGAGGTTTCGACCTTAGAAGGGAAGAAGGCTTATGTGAAAGCAAAAGCGATCGTGCTTGCCTGTGGTGGAGTCGAAAATGCTCGTCTGATGTTGGCATCGAATCGGACTGTGCCTAACGGCGTGGGCAATCAGAATGACATGGTAGGACGATTTTTGATGGATCATCCTGGCTGCATCTTAGGAAGTTTTGATCCGAAATCGGCAGAGAAAGTGCGCGATCGCTTTGGGCACTACTGGCTCGACGATATGAAGGGGCGACATGTCTACCTGCATGGCATTGCGCTGAGCCATAAACTGCAAGAGAAAGAACAACTGCTCAACTGTGCCGCCTACCTCGAAACAGTTACATCTGAGGACGATGCCTGGACTACCTTAAAAACGCTAAAAACCCGCTTCAAAGAAGGACAAATTTCGCTCCGGTCTTACCAAACGGCGCTATCCGTCCTCGGTCGTTCTCCTGAGATTGGACAGGGATTGTATCGTCGCTATCTGAAGCACCGCCCGACGATTAATAAGGCAGAAAGAGTGGAATTATTCTGTCATGTTGAGCAGCGTCCTGATCCAGAGAGTCGAGTAACTTTGTCAGATCGAGTCGATCGTTTAGGAATGCCGATTTCTAAACTGAACTGGAAAATCAGTGAGCAAGAGCGGCAATCGGTTCGGCGTTTAGCGCATTTGATCTGTGATGAGTTCGATCGTTTAGGTTTACCGAAGCCGACATTATCAGCTTGGCTCGATCAAAAAGAAGGCTGGGAAGCAAACTTCAGCGATCGCGCTCACCCAACTGGCACAACCCGGATGTCAGATGATCCGTCTCAAGGCGTGGTCGATACGAATTGCCAGGTTCATGGAGTCGAAGGGCTATTTGTTGCAGGCAGTTCTGTCTTCCCGACTGCGGGCTATGCAAATCCGACGCTGATGATTGTCGGCATGTCGCTGCGCTTAGCAGATTGGTTGAAGTTTAACTACCTGCCGAATGCAACGAAAGCGATCGAGCTACAACGTGCAATGTAGTTGTTCCATAGACAACACCCAGCGCGATTCTTGTGCGATCGTGCTGGGTGTTGTCTATGGATGACAAGAGAGAGTCTAACTGAGAGGATTGAATCAAGCGGCACGATCGAGATCGCTCATCTCCAATCCCCGAATTGTGATATAACAATTAAGGTTTCTTAACAGAAAGCACAATTATCTTGCAGATCCAAGTCGGGCTGGCGATTTCAGCCTGATTTTTGAGTGGCGAACTTCGATCGAAGCTTGCCTCACTCGTTGTGATTAGTACAGTTCTCTCGGAGACAAAAATCGCTCATGACGGTATCGCTCACGCCCGATTACTCAACCCCAACCCGTTCCGATACAAAGCTTCGTCTGAAAGATATCATCAAAACCCTGCCTCGCGAATGTTTTCAGAAAGACATGCGAAAGGCTTGGACTTCAGTTGTAATCAATGTTTTGATGGTGGGTTTGGGATATTGGAGTATTGCTGCTTCACCTTGGTTTCTTTTGCCGATCGCGTGGATTTTTACTGGAACTGCGCTGACCGGATTTTTTGTCATTGGGCATGACTGTGGACATCGATCGTTTGCTCAGCGCAAGTGGGTAAATGATTTAGTCGGTCACATCTTCATGGCTCCGTTGATTTACCCATTCCACTGCTGGCGGATTGGACACAATCAACACCACAACCACACCAACAAAATGGATGTGGATAATGCTTGGCAGCCCTGGCGAACTGAGGTTTATGACAACCTTGATCCGATTACGAAGACTGCTTACACCACCACTCGTGGACGGTTATGGTGGATGGCTTCAATTTTGCACTGGGCGATCGTTCACTTTAAGCTATCGAACTATAAGCCGAAAGATCATGGCAAGGTAAAATTGTCGATCGCCGTTGTGGTTGGATTTGCAGCGATCGTATTCCCGATTCTGTTTCTAAGCGTTGGGGTTTGGGGCTTTGTAAAATTCTGGTTGATACCCTGGTTGGTGTATCACTTCTGGATGAGTACGTTCACATTGGTTCATCACACGTTGCCAGATATCCAATTCAAAGAACCGGAAGAATGGGACGCAGCACAGGCGCAACTATTTGGA
>JALOOO010000252.1 GCA_025454375.1 Leptolyngbya sp. Prado105
TCCGTCACAAAGTAAACTCAGCAAACTCATCTTGCTCTGCTTGCTCTGGCTTAGCTTGATATTGCTGAGTTTTGATTAACTCGCTAAAGACCAGATGCGAATTCTGCTGCATCAGATTCAAAGCCGTCATAAAGTCACGAATAATCTCACCCGGCGTTAAGCGCGTCTCAGTTCCAACTTTCCCACCGCGTACTGCACCGATAAAAGTAGAAATCTCAGAAGAAGTCAGTAACGTCTTCATCTCATAGTGAGTAAAAAATACGATCGAAATGCGCTGCAATAAAATCTGTAATTCAGTCTCACTCAAGGGATCAAGCCGAATCACAGGTGAGCTAGTATCAACCTCGGTTGATTGAATCACTCGACTCTCTGCTGTGCGGCGTTGCCAAGCGGGATCACTATACAGTCCCCGTCTCGGATCTTCAATAAACTGAGGCGTTCCCCCAATCAACATGCCAAGATGACTGACTTTTCCCTGCATTGCATCATTGAACATGGCTAGTAATTTGTCATAGTTATTTTGCCGAGCGATCGCTGTCGAAATCTTCGACAAATGGATCACTTCATCCAAAATGATGATCAATCCCTTATAGTCAATGTCCGCCGCAAATCGAGCAATCAGCTTAATGTAGTCATACCAGGAATCATCATCAATAATGACTCTCACTCCTAAAGCCGCTCTCGCTTCTGTCTTCGTCGAAAACTCCCCTCGTAACCAGCGCATTGCAGACTCTTTCTTCGTTTCATCGTTCGTGCGATAACCCGTCCAGTAGGCAATAATCACCGTTGCAAAATCAAACCCATTGACCAAATCCGCCACATCTTGAGTCACTAATCGAATCTGAGCTTCAACCTGCTGATCAAAGCCTTCATCTGAGGGTTTAATCCCCGTATCTTGTACAACCTGAGCCTGAATCGCTGCAATCCATCGCTCCAAAATTGTGGTTAAAGCACCCCCTTCAGGACGGCTTTTGGTGGCTAGATTTCGCATCAGTTCGCGATAGGTTGCAACGCCCGCACCTTGACTCCCAACTAAGCGTCGATCGGGTGTAATGTCAGCATCGGCTACCACAAACCCCTGATCCATTGCCAAATTCCGAATCAATTGCAGCGTAAAGCTTTTTCCCGCTCCATACCGTCCAATCACAAATCGAAACGACGCACCTCCATTCCCCACATGCTCAAAATCTTGAACGATCGCTGCGATCTCTTTCTCCCGTCCCACTGCAATATGTTCTAATCCCACTCTCGGCACAACACCCGCACTCAGAGCATTGACCAGAGATGTCGAAACACGCTTTGTAAGTTTAGGAGGCTGAGACATAGAGAACAAATGAATTTAGGTGAACCTCAGAGTAACACTAAATGAACAGATTGCGAACTATCTCCCACCATTCAAATACTGCTCCCAGTCAATGTTTGGCATCTGCTCAAATGCCTCATTAAGACACTTTCCCCACTGCTTGCGAATCTCAGTTAAGTAAGGCGCATCAAGGTTCAAACACAATCGATATCGTACTCTAAAGCTATCCGTTTCATACATGACTAAATTAATCGGTGGACCCACAGAAATATTAGAAATCATCGTCGAATCGATCGACAAAAGCGCACATTTTGCCGCCGACGCGACCGAGGTTTCAAACGACAGAACGCGATCGAGAATAGGTTTGCCATATTTCGCCTCACCAATCTGCAAAAACGGCTTTTCTTTCGAGGCTTGAATAAAGTTACCTTGACTATAAATCATGAACAGTTCTGGCTCCGATCCGCGAATCTGTCCACCTAAAAGCAATGTGCATTGATAATCGATCTGATCTTTTTCAAGCCAAGGACGATTTTGGTCTTGCACTTGCCGAATAATCCCACCAACATATCGTGCAATCTCAAACAAACTCGGCAGTGTGTGCAAACTCACCTCTGCTTTGGCTTTAATATCTTGCTGCATCTGAGTCAAAGTCGATTGCGTAATCGATAGATTGCCAGACGTGCAGAGCAAGATGGTGCGATCGTGTTCGATCGAGAAATCAAATAGCTTCTGATAGGTCGAAATGTAATCCACTCCCGCATTCGTCCGAGAGTCCGCTGCCATTACTAACCCTTCTTTTGTCAGAATCCCAAGGCAATACGTCATGACTTGTAGAGTGAAGAATCTATCAGCACTACTCTACGACGAATTAGGGAGTGGGGATGAGTTCTACTCCCTATCCCCCACTTTTACCGCCCCATCTTCCGCTTCATCTCTTCTAATTCTTCCTGAGTCTCCCACTGCTGAAACTTCTGCTCTAGCGGATCATCGACCTTACTGGCACTCTGATTCCAGCCATCGACTGCCCAACGTTGTTGAGAAGCTTGTGCTGCCTGAGTTGCCTTCACCTGCTTGATCTCGACTTGTAATTCTTGCCGTCGAATCTGAATCTTTTTCTGCAATTCTTCAGTTTGCTGGATTCTTTCTTTGAGAACCTGCATCTGTCCCCATTTCTGATTGCCTTCTCGCAGCAAAGAAGCTTCATGTGCCTCAGCCGGTTCCGCTAAATCTTTGCGCCCTGCGGTTCTTGCCTTCTCGATACGCACATGCCAGCGCTGAATCTCTTGCGCTGTGGTTAAAATTTCTGCTTCGACTTGTTTTTCTCGCAGCCGCAAGTCTGCTAACAATCGGCGCGTTTCCTGTTCTTGCTCATACAACTTCTCTTCGAGTGCTTGTAATTCAAGCTGTGGATTGTTCTTGAGAAACTCATCAATCCGAGTTTCCAGAAAGCGCCCAAGATCGTCGAACAAACCCATAAATTGCTCCAAGAGAAAGGGACAGAGGGAAAATCTCCTCTGCCCTATTCTAAAGTTTTTGCCCGATCGAGATCGATCGAATCTCACCATTCTTCCGAACGGTGACATAGTTATTGGCGATATCCACCACGCTCCATCCGCTTGACCCAATACTCTCACCGATGTAATAGCGCTGAGTTACCCCATTCATTTCAAACAGAATGGCAGATTGAGTTGGATCGGTTGCGATAGCGATTCCTCTTAACAATCGCTGCGGTTCAGCAGGGGCAGGTTGGCTCGTGGTCACAGGAGACGCGGGAACATTGGGTTTAGCCGCAATTGGGTTACTAGCAGGATTGATCGATAATCGCTCAAGCACAGAAGAAAGCCGCGTGAGAACTTGATTGAGTTCTTGCGGATTTTTACTGACTGCTGTTGCAACAGGCATGGGACTGGACAGAGAGGGAACATTGATCACGACTGGCGCATTGGATTTCGGTGCAGTGGGGTTTCCTGCTACCGCAACCGGAGGAAGACTATTCTTAAAGGGAGTTACCGTTGCAGGTTTATTTGCAGCTTTGCGATCGAGATTTTCAAGCGATCGCTGCATGTATTTTGCAAACTGAGCATTTGTATCCTTTGCAGGTGTTTTTAAGGGGGTAGACGTTGCGATCGCGGTTGGTTCTTGCGTTGCTACGGCAAATAGACGCTGAAATGTTCCGCGCTGAATCAACCAGAGTGAAGCGGCTGCCACTGCGGTTAAGCCAAATGCGATCGTCAGAAATTTCAGCAGTCGATTATTTTGAGGCTGAATCGGTTCTGCCGCAATCAATTCATCCATTTCCGGCATGGCTGCTGCCGGACTCCATTGGGGCAGGCTGGGCATTGAAACAGTCGGACGGGCTACGATCGATGAGATGGCAGTCGGCATGACGATTTCAGGTTGCTTCTGGGGGCGTGCCCGAACGGGTTCAGGGGGAGGGACACTGCCAGAGAGGAGATCTTCTACATCCTCAAATAAATCATCCATAAGTCGATCGGCGTAAGAATCGACTTGAACCGAGGGTTGAGTTGCAACTGGTGTGCCGCTGATGTTTTGAGGCATAGCTTTGAATGCGATGATAGGGGACTTCCTGGAAACCAGGGCATCGGGTCGATTTTCAGTAGACGAGTTTTTGCCTCGATTTTGGGTATCACAAGAGAGTTTTCGAGTAAAATCGTCGATCTCTCTCGTAATACGTGTTTGGAATTATACTCACGAAACTTTTTTACGGCGCAGTTCTGATCCACGATGCCCGGATTCTACGGAGATGATTTGGCGATCGCGCAGGCAAAGCATCTTGATAGGTTGTTCCATCAGCCGCACAACCTCACCCGATCGCGAATCTCGCCAGCCAAAATCCACCCAACAAAACCAATGCCACCCAATCAAATCGTTTCAAAATCAACTGATGCCACTGCACTCGATGCCGATTTGGACTGGTAAACCCTCTCACCTTCATCGCATTCGCCATCTGCTCCGCTCTGAGCAACAAATTCTGCAATAATCGTTCCGCCACTGACAAACAGACTTGCGCGGTTCGCTTGAAGCCTAACTTTTTCCAATTAATCGCACGTGTGCGAATCGATCGCACTAAATTCTGAAACTCTTCTAGGACTAATGGAATAAACCGCAACGATAACGTCAACGTCAATGCAATCTCTGTTACCGGGAGATTAAACCGTCGCAGCGGACGCATCAAATCCTCTAATCCTGCGGTGACTTCCTCTGGAGCCGTTGTTAGTAAAAAAAGATTCGTACTATAAATCAAAGTAAACAATAACGTACTCACTCGAATCGCTAAATCCAGCGATCGCCGAGTCACCCGAATTGGACCTCTCTGAAATACGACATAGCGATAGTCTGTCGGTTGCTTTAATTCCGGTCGCTTCTGACTTTTTGCCGACTCCTCTTGTGCTTTCGGAGTCGGCTGAAAGGGATTAAACCAGGGCTTTGGGGGTGCAGGTGCGGGTAATGTCGCAGGCTGTTGCACAAACGCCAATTCGTTCTCTGGTAATCTCGGGCGCGGTTCTATGCTCAACCCATCCGGCGCGATCGCAACTAGCGAAAACACATACAGCGCTAACGCCAATAGCCACCCCATCTGCTGCTGCCACACCCGCATCGGAATCCGGGCTAGCAGCGTTAAAGCGATTAAAATTACCACGATCGCTAATCGCCACGCCGCCGTTGCCAAAATCGGAGCCGCCAAAAAACTCATCAACCAGGCAATTTTTACCCGTGGATCGAGTCGGTGCATCCAAGTGAGCGGCTGTTCGAGATAAAGCCCGATTGGGAGCGTTCGCAGTAAATCCATGCTTTAGACCTTCGTGGCGCGATTCGGGCTGTTCTCCCGTTCAAGTTCCCGCGTTTTCTTACCTCGCCATAATAGCCGTAACGGAGTGCCCTGAAACCCTAACGATTCGCGGAATTTTCGATCGATATAGCGCCGATAGTTGTCATTAAACAGATGCGGGTCGTTGACAAATAGCGCGATCGTGGGAGGGGCCGCGCTCACTTGAGTGCCGTAGTAGATTTTGCCTTGTTTTCCTTGTCGTGTGGTCGGAGGGGTATGCCAGGAGAGTGCGTCTTCTAGCACTTCATTAATTACAGAAGTCGAGATCCGACGTTTATGCTGTTCTGCGGCTCGATCGACGAGTTCAAAGATCTTCTCGACGCGCTGCCCGGTTTTGGCACTAATGAAAATGCTTTCTGCCCATTCGACAAAGTGTAAGCGATCGCGGATTTGCTGGTCGTATTCATAAATCGTGTGCGAATCTTTTTCGATCGCGTCCCATTTATTCACGATCACCACGCAAGCCCGACCTTCATCATCAATCCGTCCTGCTAGCTTCTGATCTTGCTCCGTTACACCGTCTAGCGCATCAATGACAAGCAACACGACATCCGATCGATCAATAGCCTTAAATGCTCGATTGATCCCAAAAAATTCAGGTCCATATTCTACATTCTTTTTCTTGCGAATCCCGGCTGTATCGATCAATCGATAGTTCTTGTCATCGCGTTCGACCAACATATCGATCGCATCTCTCGTCGTGCCAGAAATTGGACTAACAATCGATCGATTCTCGCCGACGAAGGCATTGAGCAAACTCGACTTGCCAACATTTGGACGACCTGCGATCGCGACTTTAATTTCAGGATTTTCTGCAAGTTCATCCGTGGGAGGCAAATGATCGACAACTCGATCGAGTAAATCTCCCGTGCCGCTGCCGTGAATACTCGAAACCGCGAAAGGTTCACCCAATCCCAACTCCCAAAATTCTGCGGCTTGCACCAATCCTTGATCGAGCGATTCGCATTTATTCACGGCGATCACGACTGGGACAGGTTGCTGTCTCAACCATTGAGCAATTTCTTCATCTGCTTGCGTCAATCCCTGTTTCCCATCGACAACAAAAATTGCAGCTTTTGATTCTGCCAAGGCTGCCATCGCCTGTTCTCGAATCAGCGGCAAAAATTCTGTGTCGTCATCAAAGACTAATCCGCCTGTATCCACAACCTGAAAATCTCGATCGCGCCAAAACGCTTTTTTGTACGTGCGATCGCGGGTCACACCGGGTTCGTCAAAGACGATCGCATCCTGTACCTGAGCTAAGCGGTTCACCAGGGTTGACTTACCCACATTCGGACGACCAATAATGGCAACGATCGGCAATGACATAATATTTGAAAAGGGATTGACTCAAGGCAGCATATCATTGTAACGCGATCGATCCGTCATTCGGGTGAATGCTCTTGAGCAGAGAGTTAAGAAAAAAAAGTTTTAACTGCCTGCGGCACTACCGAGATTTTAAGAAATCTTGAACCACTGCTTTGATATCTTCTTTTTTGCCATCGACTCGGAAGTTCAATTCCTGCATCGTCTTGTCTGAGATCAATCCACCCAGCTGATCTAAAACATCTTTGAGTTCTGGATGCTTTTGTAAGGTTTCTTGTCTGATGACTGCTGCCGCTTCATAGGGTGGAAAATATCGTTTATCGTCCTTCAAAATGGTCAGATCAAGTGTCGAAAGCAAGCCATCTGTGGTGTTCCCCGCAACGATATCGACTTGCTTATCGTTGAGCGATCGATACAACAGTCCCAAATCCATTACTTTCGGCTGTTGAGTAAATTTGAGATTGTAGTGTTTTGCAAGTCCTGGAAATCCATCGGCTCGATTGAGAAATTCAGGGCCAAAGCCTGCACGCCATTTGGGAGTTTGAGGGGCAGCTTGCGATAAGGTTTGCAGCTTCAGTTTTCGGGCATCTTCGCCCCGGATCACCATGGCAAAGGAGTTATTAAATCCGAAAGGCTTTGACCATAGCAGCTTAAAGTCGCGCTTAAATCGGTTCTCGACGGTTTCTAATGTCTTTTTCGGATCGCTGTTAGCACCGAGTTTGAGAATGGCATTGTAAGCGGTGCCTGTGTATTCAGGATAGATGTCAATGTCACCTTTCTGAATCGCTGTTAGGCAGATAAATGTGCCGCCGAGATTTAAGCGTCGATCGACTTTTAAGTTTGTTTTGCGTTCGATCTGCTGGGCGAGCAGTTCCCCTAAAATATTTTGCTCGGTGAAGTTTTTCGACCCGATGACAATGCGATCGCCGCTCGGCTGACAAGCCACGATCGATGCCATTAAGCAAAGTGCTAAGAGTGCAA
>JALOOO010000046.1 GCA_025454375.1 Leptolyngbya sp. Prado105
TGCTACATCTGACTAAGTGCATCAGAAGCTCAAAAATTCATTGTCCTCGGTAAAGTCAGAAGAACGCTTTGTTTTCGCCAGCATAATCATCTGGGAAAACAGTAGAATTGCCTTTACTACCGACGTTTGGCGGCTTCATAATTTCAATTTTTACTTGCTGTTGCAGTCTCAAAAGGGCTTGCTCGAATGCTTCTAAGTCCCCTGCCTGACACTGCTCAAGCAGCTTTTCTGCTGGTACTGAGGGATGAGTGCGATCGATCAACTCCCGGCACAATTCAACAGCGGCAGCATCTTCCCAAGATGCCTCGATCAAACACTGCCGACAGGCAGATTTCACAAGCAGTTCAACCGTCTCCCCGTGTGGCGATGGCAGAAATGGGCGGTTTTCCATCAACCAATGCAGGGCGCTCATTTCGCGGCTCTGACCGAAATAGAAGTAGTGTGGCATGCTGTGTCGATCTCACATACAGGGGATTGCTAGCGGCTCATTGAGCAGAACAGAACGGATTTGACACACCCCTGCCCGCCTCTCTCTAACGGAACCAAAAGCCGTATTTCAGGAATAAACAACGCCATCATTTCTGATCGCAACCTCAACCTTTACTAGAAAAACGACTTGAAGATGTTCATAAAAATTGCGAACTTCCAGCGGATCGGCTCAAGCAAAACCAGCGGTTGATCGTGAGTCGCTTAGTCCTCTCGGTTCAGTTCTGCTTGCTGAGTGGACAAGTATTGTTCTAACGTCCCGACCGCTGCTTGCGTCAAAGCTTGCCAATCGTCAGAGGTCAGCGTTCTAGCGATTACCGCCCGCACTTCAGTTCGAGCGGCGTTGGCACGAGAGATTGCTCCACTGGAGTGATCCGATCGCGTCGCTTGCGATTGCTCAAATAGGTGCCAAAGCAGTTCCTGGGTTTCCGGCGGCGGTTGGCGAAAGCGTTCAATCAACAGTTGCCGACCGATGGCGTTGAGCGTGTCGGTGATCCTGCCTAACTCCCACTCGTTCAGCAGCAAGCGGAATTCACTCAGCATCCAATCGCGCAGTTGCGCTAAGCGCTCCATTCCTACAGGATCTTGCATGAACATTCCCATCTGGGTGCCCCAGTCCCGTCCTGCGCCAATGTCGCAGCCACACTCTTCTTCGATGCGAAGCAATTCGTGCCAATGCGCTTCGTCTGAAAACAGGTTGAGCCGTTCTGAGGGCTGATCTTGGGGCGTGGAGTCGTTTGGGTTCATGAGGTTCTCCAAATCGATAACGGGGTTCAAGGATGGAATGACTAAGTCAACGTGCGGTAAAGCCTATACTGCAAGGCTCGGATTATCAGTCAGCTCTACAAATGCGTTGTTTGGGTTCCTAGTAAGTCTGGTTCAATAATCAACTTGGCGAAGGTAGTTGGTTTGGCGCTCAACGTAGAACGTAACTCCGAAGGAACTGCCACCGCCGTTGCTGCATCATCACGAGTCAGCAAGGATCGAATTGTCGCTTTCAGGTTCTGGTAAGTCCCACGGCACTACGTTTTGATACGCCACGACGGGATGCGAGACGAACAGCAGGGCGGCAGAATCAAACGTTGCCCGCAGCAATCGGGGGGTCATCTCCAAGGAGCGAACGTGGTAAAACGATCGCCAAAAGAACGATCGCTCTGCGGGTGTAATCATGCCCTCGAACCGGATTGCCGTAATCCGCACCCACTCTTGACAAGCAGGTGGGCTGACCAAAACCTCAACCCAAGCAGACAAACTAGGACGGTTCAAACATCGGGCAACCTCAACCAGTTCAAGCGCATCCGGATCGCTGAGAGGTTGCTCAGAAGCTTGCACAAACCCTTCCTGGATCAACTGCTCCAGTGTGCAAAGGGGCAGTTGATCAAAGCTAACTCGTCGTTGTTGCGCGGCTTGGGTCTGCCAATCGAGGGGTTTCCCAAAAATGAGACGATCGCGGCGATCGCCATCGGGATTTAAGGAGAGTGATGTCATAGCTTGTTGGGAATAAAAATAGGCTATTCTGCGGTTGGCGGTGGAGAGGTTCTGGCTTGTGGCATCCCGTGTGCCATAGTCAGCAATGACCACAGGCGATCGGCAACCGTGTAGGAATGAAACAATTCCCCGACAAACATCAGCACACAGGCTAGTTCTTGAGCGACTCCCCGTTGCGAAGGAACCGCTTTTTGCCGAACAGGCCGCTTGCCCCCTTGAGGTTCTTGCGTGCCGAAGCCAAGGGGCGACTGCCGCAGCGCCCCTTTCAACTGCTCAGTTAATTTCAGCCACTCTTTGAACCCTGAGAGCGGCAAGTCAAGCCCAATAGCGGTTTCCATCAGCGGTTGTGGGGCAAAATCAACAACATCCTGCCAGCGCCCTAACTGGACTTCCATCTTCACCAAGTAGAGGGTGTGGGAGATGCCCTCGTCATCGAACAGTTCTTCGCGGAATGGCTGCGTGCAGTGAATCTGGAGTGGCTCTTTCAACTGGTGTAAACGCCAAGTCGTGGGATCTGGATTGATCTGAGTGGCAAGGTAGCGGCAGACCAGTTCGTCCGCTGTTTCGACGAACAACGATCTCACAAACGCTTGAAACGCCACTGTCGCTGTTAACGATCGAGCATCGCGGGCAAGATGGTCTTGAATCGGGTTTAGCAGTTCGTATTCGTCCGCCACGAGTATCTCTTTCTGCTGTTGCAGGGCGTGCAGTTGGGCGATGATGTGCTGCTGCAACTGTCGCAGTTGAGCATTGATTTGAGTGCCATTGCGCTGTTTGAGCGTCGAGTGAGCGGTGAGTAAAGCATCAAGAGTGAGCATCGGTGATCACGGTTAGCCCGACTGGGTTGGGGAATAGGGGTGGGGGTGATGGGGGCGACGGTCATCAAGGCTGAGATCAACCGCAGCTTGTGGGTAACAATAGATCGCTCGTACTGGACAAGCAAGGGGTTAAAGCAGTTTCCTATCATTTGATAGGAATTGCCCGCCTCACTCTGAGTTTGGGAAAAGAATCGATCGCAGTCGCGGTGGCAGTGGGCAGACTGCCTCCCAAACTTCGGGCGGAATCTGGTGGTAATGGTGCAGCAGGAAGTCAAACTCTCCCAAGCGGCGAGTGTAAACGTCCTTCAGCAAACGGGGTTCTTGGTCGCGGTTCATCCAACGGGTCATCGTCGGCAGACTACACCCGGCGATGAGTGCCAGTTGATCGTAGGTAAAGGCGTACTCCTGGTAGAGTTGGCGGGGGTGGGCGATCGACCATTGACAGTTGGCATACAGGCGCAACAGCGATCGCTCCAGGTCTCCGAGGGGGCGTTGATTGGGTGGGCGGTTCATAAGAGGGATGGTTAAGTAGGAAAAAGTTCCAGATCTGCTTCATCAACCCAATCAGCCGCAAGCCATCCTCGTGAAGGACTATCAGCATCGAGCAAGAGCAGGTACGACCAAGCCCACTGCAACGATGCGACTCCGTCTACCTTGCTGGGAACGTAAGCCTGCCCGATGACAATTCCCCAATCGGTTGCAGGAGTTGGAATCCAGCGGCAGCGTGAACCCACCGGGTACTTTGGCAAGCCGATCGCATTGGGAAAGCCTGGGGGCAGGGCAAATCCACTTAACGCTTTAGCCTGTAGCCTGGGCAAATTCAAGGGAGAAAACTGAGTTTCTGGTTGTTCACTCGGAGTTGCCATGATTCAGATCTCCACTCGATTCGTCGCATTGCCAGCACCATTCGACACGATTTCTCGTGCTAAAACTTGAATTTGGGTTGTGGTTGAAAAGGTTGATGAAAAAGCAAAGAGCCAACAGCAGAAACGTTGGGCGGCAAACCACCCGCTGCGCCTGAAAAGGCTCTAGCCAGAATTACAGTAAGACTCCATTTAGCCGTTTGGCAATTATCTTTTGCCTTTTGGCAATTAGATCAAAGTTGACGTTTGGGCTTGAGGCGTTGAATGTACACCTCACGCAGCTTTTGCAGGTATTCTGGCTCGGTTTCAATGGCAGTCCAGATATGGTGGGCTAGCGCCATCCTTTGCTTGTGACGCGCACTTGGTTTTCTGCGATCGACACCTTGTGAAAACCAGTGATTAACAGTGGTTAACGAACAGTCACAAACGATAGCCAAATCTTCCCGCGACACATCCCAGTGTGCGAGAAATTCCTCAAGTTCCATCGAGTAGGGTTGTGCGGGCTGAAAATATGCCTCTAACGCATCCCAGTGTCCCTGAGTTGGAGTTCTCGGAGCAAGACCCATAGCCACCTCAATTGCCTTTTGGCAATAGCTGAAGTGATCGTACCCTAGCTTGGGCGGTAGCGTTCAGACTGATTGAAATTGCATAAAATGCTTGCTATGGAGTCGATAAAGTTGTAAATGAAACAGGTTTGAGGGGATGCAGAATCAACTGCTGGGTCATTACTTAACGCTTGAAGAGTTTTGCACCTGTACGCAAACGTACCGGAAGTATGCCGATCGCATCGATCCGTATCCCAAAAACTCGGAAGAGACGATTCCAGCACTACAGGCACTCTGTCAGCACATTCTCGATCCGGTGATCGACCATTTTGGCAAGGATCGATTTCAGTTGACCTACGGCTTTTGCTCGACTGATTTGAAGCGGTTTCTCAGCCAAAAAGACCCGGAGACAGGAGTTAAAAATGGGCGGGTTGATCCGAGCCGAGATCAACACATGGCGCATGAGAAGAACCGAAATGGCAAGTATTACTCCGATCGTCTCGGTGCTGACTGTGATTTTCGGATTGTGGGCTTAGAGGGCGATCGCCTCCTAGAGTGGATTCTGGAACAGCAGTTACCGTTTGATTCGCTGTACTACTGTGGGAGTGATCGCTCCTTGAGCAGTTAAATGGCTCGAAGCAGCAGCAACGGACTGACGGCATGAGATGTCCTATTGTGTGCGATCGCGACCTAGAGAGTCGAAGAGATAATCAGTTCCTTCAGTTCTTCACATTCCTTAACTAAGGGAATTCCCAACTCAGTCGCGATCGCCAACGCCCGATCGCACTCCTGCCGCGCTAATCCAATCAGCCCAGTTTTCTGATGCAGTTCTGCCAATCTAAGAAGTGCTTCAGCTTCACCGTCGCGATCGCCAATGTCTTGAGAGATTTTTAGTGATACTTGCAGGTGTGGCAGAGCTTCTGAGTATTGTCCTAGTTTGACTAGTGCGTGCCCCCAATTTACAAACCCAATGCTTTCACCCCGTCGATCGCCAACCTCACCGGCAATTGCTGCGTGTTGCTGAAAGAACTCGATTGCTTCTCCATAGTCACCCAATCTATCATAAGCAATTCCCAGATTGCCTAGGGCATTACCTTCCCCTTGTTGATCGCCAATCTCACGGGCAATCGCTAAGTGTTGCTGAAAGAACTTGATTGCTTCCCCATATTCGCCCAATCTGTCGTAAGCAATTCCTACATTGCCCAAGGCATTGCTTTCCCCCTTACGATGACCAACCTCACGAGCAATCGTTAAGTGTTGCTGATGGAACTCGATTGCTTCCCCATATTCGCCCAATCTGTGGTGAGCAATTCCCAAATTGCCCAAGGCACTGCCTTCTCCCAATCGATTACCGATCTCGCGGGCAATCGTTAAGTCTTGCTGAAAGAACTCGATCGCCGCGCCATAGTTGCCCCTGCTGTAGTAAGCACCTCCCAAATTGCCTAAGGCAATACCTTCCTCTTTCCGATCGCCAATCTCATGGGCAATGCTTAGAGCTTGCTCAAGATATTCAATTGCTTTAAAAGAGTCGCCTAGATTTCGATATACATTGGCCAAATTGTTGAGCGCTCTCCCGTGTCCTTGTCGATCGCCAATCTCACGGGCAAGTCCTAAACTTTGCTGGTAGTAATCACTTGCCTGCTTGAATTTACTTAGATAGAAATAAGCATTTCCCAAACCCCTTAGACAAGCAACTTCATCTGTTGCCTCAAGGTGATTGATCAATTTCCCGCACAGCGCAAGCATCTCCTGATAGTGACTCCAAGCTTGCAGTTGCAATCCAATCTTTTGATCGAACAAAATGACTTTTGCTTGCTGCCAATCTTCGACATTGCAATAGTGATCGAACGCCTCCAGATAGCCGCGCACCTGCTCTAGATTTGTCGCTTCTGGTACAGCCTCATAGTGATTCAGCCATTGCTCTGCTGCCGATCGCTCTGCCGATCGCCAAACCGCCTCATCTGCTTTGAGCCGCTCATACGCCACACTGCGAATCAGATTGTGCTGCCGCAGCGGAATCTCGCCATCCGCGCCCAGCCAAGCGCCTTCCTCCCAGTCTTCTTCGGCTAAGCTCCGCGCTTTGAGCAGTTCGATCGCGGCTTCAAGGTGCGATCGAACGGGCAGCATCGCCAGCCAAAATGACGGGGGGACAGGACGACGATAGACCGCACTGCGGCAAAGTAGCTGCAATGCATCGCTCGGCAATCGCTCTAGAGCAGCTTTCACCCGATGCTTCACTTCCAGTTGCAGCTTGCGCCGCGATAGATTTGCCGGACGGTTTGCCTCCAGTTCCTCAAATTGCCCCTGCTGCCAATAACGTCTGACATTGCCGCCGCAAGCTTTAATGTCTTCCGCAATCACCCGCAACACGAGCGGATGTCCTTCATAAAGCTTGCCCATCCGTTGCAGGTAGGCGGTCGTGCTGTCATTTAGGGGCAGTCCTCGCTTCTCAAATAACTCTAGCTGCTCTGCGGCATTCAATCCCCGGACTGGCTGACAGTACCAAACCTGCGGGTAGCGTGAGCCGACGCTTTCCAATTCTCCCGGCAAGTCCTGCGTCGTCAAAATTAGCTGACTCTGACACTCATTTCCCGCCAAAAGCTGTTGGAACAGATCGCCCCACAGTCTGTCATCAAACTCACTCCAGCCTTCGCGATCGTTCCCCTTCAGCAACCGCTCCATCGAATCGATTTGCACTCGATGGGGCTGAGTTCGCAGCAATTGCAGCAGATGTGCCAGCAGGTTTTGCGGATCTTGCTGGTCTGCCAGTGTTGGTTCTTCGCCAAGCGATCGCAGCAACGCCGCTCCGCCGCTAGAAAACTCTGCCGTAATGCTGCCATCATCCAGGTTTAAGCGATAAAGCGATCGATCATCTTGCAGAGAAGTCACCAGTCGTTTTGCCAGATCGGTTTTGCCAATTCCTGTAATTCCTGTCAGAGCGAGAACGCGACATTCCCCTTGAAGCACTTGCAGTAGAGGCGTAGTCAACTCTGGACGTTCAACCCAAGTTGGTTCATAAGTTGGAGCCGCAGGAGCAATTAAGGAAGCATTGGGAGCAATGAGGTCAGGTTTGTATTTGGCAAACAACGCAATCAGTTGTGGTAATTTTCGCTCACCGCTTCTTGGATCATCCGCTTCATTTTGGAAAACCTCAATTTGAAAATCTTTGTAGAGTTGCCGCCTATGCTGCGTTAGTGCATCTTCACTAACCCCAACGTCTGCCATGATTTTCTCGCGAGTGTCACCTTGAAGAATTGCTAGAAGCACCTGTTTTCGTTTCGTGGGCAAGCTGTCAAACACTTCCAGAAATTTTTTCTGCTGCATAATCGCAATTCCTCACTCGGCTGAGAAGTTTCTCACCTCCCATATTATGAGAGCCTCAACCGAGAAGCTATGGGAAGTAAAGCAAAGGAACTAAGCAAATGTCTTCCCAACCCCAAACCCCCTGCCACACTGATTCCTCTATCAGCCCAATCGATTCCACCGCCATCCCCGAAAATGGCAAATTTGCAACTGCGTCCGATCGCTTCGTTCAACTTAATATGAAAATTGGTCAAGAACGTTTGCGTCAAGCTCAATACAGCTTCAACATTGCCCTCGTCTCCAGTGCCGCCTGCATTGCCGTCAGTTTTGTGGGTGCAGCCATGCTGCTCGGAAAAGCTCCAGAGGGAGCAGCGGTCGCCTCCAGTGGAATGCTCAGCAGTGCTGGCTGCGTCCGCCTCGCGAAAGATGCAAACGATCGCCTTGATAAACTCGCTAACGATCTACTAGACGAGTCTTAAACCAGTCGCGTGATTCACACTACAGCACTGAAATTGAGGTATGGATGCCCAGAGGCAAAGCGGTCTCAGCCTTGCAATTGCTGAGTGTAGCCGCGAGTTCGACAACTTATCGAGCAGAACTGGCTGCACAGGCGACAATATTGAGTAAAGTGGTTCGGATATCCCGTTCAAAGTTCGATCGCCCAACCCAGGAGGGACAGAACGAATGCAGGACACGTCTCTAGGCAAGCATCTAAACTTGGAAGTGTTCTGCACCTGCACTCAGACTTACCGGAAGTATGCTGAACAAATCAACCCGTATCCCAAAAACTTAGCGGAAACGATCCCGGCATTGCAGGCACTTTGCCAGCACATCCTCGATCCAGTGATCGATCATTTTGGCAAGGAGCGGTTTGGGCTAACCTATGGATTTTGCTCGACTGACCTGAAGCGATACCTCAACCAGAAAGACCCCCAGACGGGGATCAAAAACGGGCGAGTTGCGCCAAGTCTCGATCAGCACATGGCACACGAGAAGAACCGGAACGGCAAGTATTACTGCGATCGTCTTGGTGCCGCCTGCGATTTTCGGATTGTCGGACTGGAGAGCGATCGCCTCATAGAGTGGATTCTGGAACAGCAATTGCCGTTTGATTCGCTGTACTACTATGGGAGCGATCGACCGATTCACATCAGCTATGGGATGCAGCAAAAGCGGAAAATCTGGGCGTTTACAATGAAGCGAACGCCGACTCGCAAAGGAATTGAGCATTAGACTGCCTCAGCAAGCAGTGCTGTATAGATTTCACTGGTAGGTTGAATAACCCTTTTCATTGCTTTATTATGCGGAGATTAAGGAAAGCATTGATTTGAGGTGAGCGAACAATATGAGTATTGTTCCGCGCGGCATGACTGTGACAGAAGCTTATCGACTTTTTCGTTCTGGTGGCTTTCTGGTAAATCGCAGATATCAACGCAAGCTGATTTGGTCGATCGCAGAAAAAGAGAAGTTAATTGGAAGTCTGCTTAAGGGATACCCAATTCCTCTAATATTGCTGGCTGAACGACCTCAAATTCATGGCAGCGGTAAGTACGAAATTATAGACGGGATGCAGCGTCTTAATGCAGTTTGTGGTTTTATAGAAAATCAGTTTTCGTTCAATAATCAATACTTCGACATTGACGAGTTTTCTTATGCGAAGCAGTTAGCCGATGAGGGCGTTTTTTTAAAGCAAACTGGGCAAAATGTCGCTTATCTTTCTAGAAAAGACTGCTCAGATATTCTAGATTATCAACTTGCTGTGACGATCTATACAGCAATGGAAGAAGACAGTATCACTGAGGTCTTTGGAAGAATTAATTCAGGCGGTAAACATTTGAGCAATCAAGAAAAGCGTCAAGCAGGGATTACTACCCCATTTGCAGAAGTTGTGCGAACCATTGCCACAAAATTGCGTGGAGATGACAGCCCGAAGACGCTCCACTTGTTTGATATGCCGCAGGTCAGTATTGACTCTCGCCAGTCACATCAGGGATATGGAATTCAGGCAGAAGAAATACTATGGTGCAAACAAGGCATTCTTAAAATTTCTCAACTGCGGGATAGCGAGGATGAAGATATGATCGCAGATATCTCAGCGTCCATTCTACTAAATGAGCCTCTACCAAGAAGTCAAGAAAGACTCAATGAGCTTTACGATCAGAATAGTAAGTACTTTCAAAAGATTGAAAACTCTTTGGCAGTTTACACGCGAGATAAGTTAGAGGAAAACATCGTAAAAACTTTCTCCGTTTTAGGCGAAACGATCGAGGCGTGTAGTCAAGAAAACAAAT
Organism: Leptolyngbya sp. Prado105; assembly: GCA_025454375.1. Lineage (GTDB taxonomy): Bacteria > Cyanobacteriota > Cyanobacteriia > Leptolyngbyales > Leptolyngbyaceae > Leptolyngbya. Next base: position 9,795 of record JALOOO010000046.1, read on the forward strand.
ATTTACAAAACCTCATCAATCCGGGCAGCAATAATCCGATTCCACAAGCCTTTTACACAATATTTATGGCTTATTTTGATTTGGTTATCACTGAAGAGCTTCTTCCCGCTGATCCAAATCGAATTATGAACGCGCTGAAGAATCTTCAACAGAAGCTAGATCTGAGCCGACGTTACGCGAAAGTTCACGATCGTGTGAGGAACATCAATCAGACAAAAGGTCTGATTCAACAGTATTTTGCCAAAAAGGATGTTTCCACACTTGGGCAAGGTGCTGAGTTAGTGCAAGCTTTCAAAAATTCTCTACTTCGTTCACGCATAGAAACGAGTAAGTACGAGTGTAAGCAAGGATTATTAGACCTCTCACCCAAGAGAGCCTTAAATAAAGATTTACTGCAAAGACTTGTGGAAACAATTTGTGGAATTGCAAATGCTGATCCAGAAGATAATGGCTACATTTTTCTAGGTGTTACTGACAACAAAAGTCATGCTGATAGAGTTGCGGAGCTAGATTCAATTACACCGTTTGCAGTGAATGATAGATATGTTGTTGGAATTGATAGAGAGGCTAGATGTTTAAAGAAATCTCTCGAAGATCATGTTCAAACCTTGGTGAGCGCAATTCGCCACTCTGAATTGACAGAACCTCTCAAAACTCAAGTTCTGTCGAAGATTGACACCACCTCATTTAAAGGGCATTCAGTTGTCAGAATTGTCATTTCTCCCCAAACTGATGTTTCATTCGTCGGAGAAAAGGCGTTTACGCGGGAAGACTCTTCAACTGGGGAAGCCAAAGGCCCAAAACTGATTGCCGTCTCTAAACGATTCCAGAGATAAATATTCTCATCATTTTTCTTGTCTTGCTCGAATCGCCGATTTCATCAGCTTTACCCGATATGGATCAGCATCTTTTCGCCACACAACCCGATAGCCCTTTAATTCTGCACAGTGGTTTTCGAGGCATTTAAGCCAACCGCGTCGATCGCGAATTTTCTCCCAATTCTCCAACAGTCCCCAATCCTCTTCCTGCCGACTCAGCTTGGCAAATTTCTCGTAGAGTGGGTAATCAGACATCACCAGCAAATCCTTCTGATGCAGCACAGGCGGGTTATCGCCTAGATCATAGTCGCGATAGCTGACGTGCAGATCCCGCAAATCAACCTGCACACTCGTGTAAAGGGCAGGATGCGGATCAGTGTCGAAGTCAGGGTAAACCAGGTAAGAAATCTTGGGCTGGCGGCAATGGAATTTGATCACATTCGCTTCTTCGGGGCGACCGATCGTGCGAGAGGCGCACCCTTCGTAGAGCCGCAGTAGGGGATCAAGTGCCTCGATCGCCGACATATGCACCCACAGCGAATTAGACAGCTTTTTCCCGATCGAGCTTGTTTGGCATCGCGTGCCGATAATCTCCAAATTGCCCAAACTCAACAGCATCAGATCCGCTGCGGCACAGGCTTGTTGATAGCCGCAGAACAGGGATTTGATGTCATTCTGCACAACAGAAGTAAACTCCCGCAACTTTGGACGACGGCTGAAATGGCTGAGGGCAAGGTACACCAGCAAATCTTGACGGCGCTTATCGGCGATCGCATCCCACTCCTGAGCATGGGTGGCTTGCAGCACCACCTGAAAGGCTTTGCGGAGTGAACCAAATTCGGCTTGCAGTGGCATGAAGTCTTGAATTTCTTCAGCCAGGGGCAAGCGTCCGCGATCGCTGACAAACGCCATCAACGGAGCTAGCAGTTCTTTATATTCCTCAAATCGTCGGACGCTGGCTTTGACTCTCGGTGTGGTGGTGCGCGATCGAAAACGAGAAGCCCGAAAACTCTGCGCCTGAACCTCATCTCGAAAGACGAAATAGATGCCCAATGCGACTGGGATGGCATCAACCCCTAAAACTTGATCGATGTAAACCTTCAGTTCTTCTTGTTCATAATTCTTCTGAAACGTGTTGCGGCGTGTGATCACCCCATCGCCGTAAATCACTGTGCCTCGAATGCGGTCTTCGATTAGAACCTGTGCTGAGACAATTAGAACTTTTTGGGTTAGTTTCCATGCCGTAACCAGTGCGTCCCGCCGTTCAGACGGATTTTCGATGACATTGATCACGTAGCCCAGATTGACGATATCGGCAGTGGTACAAGGGGTACCGGGCTGATAGTACGGGTCCCAGCCAGAACCAGAAAAGCCCTGTTCTGCAATGCGCTGGACATCGCCGCCATGCCCGCAACCGTAGTCAAAAAACGTCGTGTTTGGCGTGAACAGCCCTGCTTCTAGTGCCGATCGCACAGGCTTAGACAGGGCAGTACGAACCAGAGCAGCTTTGTGGCGATCAATTTTCGGCGGTGTATGGGACGCATTCAATGGACAAGCCAGTCGATGACCATGCAGTTCGATTCGGTGTGATCGCAGTCTCTGCTGCCAACCCAATCGTGTCCCGATGTCGCGAGAATTAGCCAGCAATCCTAAAGCATCCTGCTGCCGCGTCAATTCAGCAAATTCCGTGTAGTGAGGGTAGTCTGACGTAACAAAGGTTTCCTTACGGTGTAGAACAAATGGATTGTCGGTGTTCAGATAGTCGCGATTGCCCACTTGCCCCGTGCTGAGATCAACTTGAATACTGTGCTGAAGGGCGGGATGTGGGTCAGTGTCAAAGTCTGGGTAGAACAGGTAAGAGACTTTAGGCTGGCTGGTACTGAATTTAATTAGTGTTGGGGTAATCGATTGTTGAAGATATTGATAGGCAGACCGCTCGTAGGCTTGCAGCACTGGGTCAAGGGCTGGCAAGGCAGAAATGTGAACGTAAAACGCACCTATTAGTCGCTTACCGATCAAACTGAGATCGCAGCACGCCACTATTTCAGCGAATTGCTTATCAGCCAAATTTGAAGCGCACACTGCCAACTCTACGCCATCCATAAAGCCCACCCAGTCGCTAAAACTAGCATAAGGGCATTTACTCATCCGAGAAGTAGAACAGGTGTCAGTACGGTTATACTAAAACAGAGCTTTGAGAGACTGATTAGTGTATAAAACAACGCTTTCAAAATTCAGGACTCCACATCTAGTGTAAAACCCCAAATTTCTGCTATTGTTAGGAGCCACTGGGAGGATAAAAGCGCGATCAATGAGAACCTTAAGTTTGTTTGAAGAAGAGCGCCTGACGTTGCCGAAAAGCATTGAGCTATCGGCAGAATCGCTGCGTCACTATGGCTCTTTCTACAAACATTGGGCGATCGCTTTCTCTGGTGGAAAAGATTCTTCCGCCACCGTCACGCTCGTGGCTCACCTGCTCGAAACAGGACGGGTTCCCATGCCCGAAAGTCTCACTATTCTCTACGCCGACACTCGCCAAGAGTTGCCGCCCCTGCATACGAGTGCGCTCAACATTTTGGATGCCTTGAAAAATCGTCTTCAACCTCTCTTCAATGAAGGCAGTTTTGAGACACGTGTCGTTCTACCCGAATTGGATCACCGCTATTTTGTCTATATTTTGGGTCGTGGGGTGCCGCCGCCGTCAAATACGTTTCGCTGGTGTACACCCAAGTTGAAAGTCATGAGTATGGAGCGGGAGCTTGAAGCGCTGCGTCAGAAGCGGGGCGAAAAGTTCCTGATGCTGACAGGCGTGCGGATTGGTGAAAGTGCCGCCCGTGATCAGCGCATCGCCGTGAGTTGTACGAAGGATGGCGGGGAGTGTGGACAGGGTTGGTTTCAGCACTCGTCTTCTGGGGCAGTGGCAGACACACTGGCTCCGATCGTCCACTGGCGGGTCTGTCATGTTTGGGACTGGTTGCTTCATGCCGATTTGGAATTGGGGTTTCCCACCTTTGAAATCGCCAGAATCTATGGGCAGGATGTGAGCGATGGCGAGGAGCCAATGAACGCCCGGACGGGCTGTATCGGGTGCCCCCTTGTGCAGCAGGATGCGGCGCTCGATCGACTCGTTGCCCAACCAGAGTGGGCATATCTTGCGCCGTTGCAAAAACTCAGACCGCTGTATTGGGAAATTAAAAAGCCGCAGTATCGCCATCGCAAGCATGGAGAATTCAATAAAGATGGCTCTCCCTCAGCCAAGCAGAACCGTTTGGGCCCCTTGACGCTAGACGCGCGGCGTTGGATGTTGCAGCAAGTTTTGGGGATTCAGGCGGAAGTGAATGACACGGCGCAATCGCTGGGTAAACCGGAACTTAGCCTGATTAACGATGAAGAGTTAGCGCGGATCAAAGAACTAATTGCCGCAAAGACTTATCCTGAGCGTTGGGATGGCACAGAACACCGAGGCGATGAGTGGCTTCCAGAAATCTTGCCCGATGGGAGCGTTCAAAATTTATTGTTTGATGAGATTTGACCTCAGCAGTAAGAGTTTGAGATCAACATATTACTCTCACCGCTGAAGACTTTAATCAACCTGAATTGCTCGACTTGCAACGCTGATCACTTCGTTGGAATTTTTGAAAGGAACTGGACGACTCCACTCACTTCCAGAAATGATGTTATGTCGGTGAAGTAGCCCTACCATGCGATCGACGGCTCGACGAGTGCCTGTTAGTGTCATTTTTACAGGCTCCTCATTTGAAAAAGATGGAGCAAAATCATCTTCGGGAGGTTGACCAGAATCGTTTGAAGAATCTCTGTCGATGAACATTTCAAATACTCCTGAATTGAAAAGAAGAACTGTCACAGAATTTTGTCACAGTCCATTTGGTCTTCATATAAGTTACCACAGTCCAATTGGACTGTATACGGAAACGCAAAGCTCTGACACGATTGGTTAGGCTTTTCGCAAGCAGCGTGATCAGAGGTATGGGTAAGGCAGGACGAGTTTTGAAAACTGTTATGCAAAGCTACGGCATTAGTCAAGGGAAACTAGCCGCAGCAATGAATGTTGGTGCTTCTAATGTTTATCGTTGGGCTAATGAGATTCGTGACCCAGGTTCAGAAACAGTAATGAAGATTTTGGAAGCATTAGAAAAGCTGAATCCAGAAGCCGCTACAGAGTTCAGAAAGCTCTATATGAGTGTCGATTCTGAGGAAGACCAAGAATCAACCTAAGCAATTTTCCAGAAAGAGCGATGCCACTGGAGAGAGTCAATTCTCGGATTGTAAATCTTTTGGTTTGGTAGAAGAATTTCTTCTCCATCAAAATCTTCTAACGATCGCATATTGGACGGTGTTTCTTCATAGAAACGATCGTCAGGAATGAGGATTCTGTAATCGTCGCTAATTCCAAACCAACCTCGATCAAATGCCCAGTGATGATTCTTGCAGAGCGCAATACCGTTATCAAATCGATCATCATGAAATTCTGAAAAGGGTTTAATGTGTGCGCCATCTACAATATCTTGACCATTTCGACAAACAATCTTCAATCTGCAAAAAGCGCAATTTTGTTGATATAAAGAAACTACATTTCGACGGAATGCTGCATTTCTTACAAATGTCTTATCTTGATCTTTAATGTCTTCTGTTGTGTAGACTGCTCCACCTTTCTCAAATAACCTGAGTTGAACACTTTCTAGCTCGTCAACTTGATACAAGTTCTCTACTTGTTGAGCTTTAGTTGGGAACCACGTTGCAATTAATATTTCAACTAGCTGCACTCTTGAACTAAAATCTTGTAAGTATTCAAATAATTCGTCGTCTACATAGGCATACTTAACTGTATTTCGCAGTGCTGCCAAACCTTTGATTTTAGTTCTACTTGCTATAGTTGCTTCAAATCCGGGATTAGCTACTAAATACCAAAATTTATCACCTGTCAAATGGAAAAAAGGCAAAGAAATATCTGAGCGGTGATCAGTGGTTACTAGATTCGACCAATACTTCAGAAATGTAGCGATTAGCTCAGGAGTCAAATAAATTTGATTGTGTTGTATTCTACCTTTCTCAAATTGCTCAATCACAGAGAGCAATAATGTCGGCTTGTGAGGAGCGACCCCGTGAGCGCGATCAACTCCTAGCTTTGCAAACTTCTTACTGTAGTAACCTAAATCTTTGATCATTGCTAGTTATAAAGCTCCTCATAGCCATCTCTAAGATATTCTGGCGGGTCTCTGAATTCGTCAGTTTGTGAAATTTCTTCAACTAGCTCAAACTTACCGGAAAACCAACGGGCGACTAGCACAGTAATCAAACTACTCCTTGAAATTGGACTCTGTAGAAAATCAAATAAATCTTCATCTAGATAAGCATATTTAACGGCTTGTTTGACTTCTGCAAGCGTTCTTAACTTCCCATTGGAAGAGAGCAATTTTACGTAACTTGGATTTGCCCATAGATGCCAAAATTTGCCGCTTCTCATGTGAAAAAATGGTCTTGAGATATCTGGATTATGGGTAGGTGAGCCTAAATAACTCCAATATTTAAGAAAGGCTTGAATTAGTTCAGAAGATAGATAAATCCTGTTTTCTGTGATAATTTCCCGTCTAAATTGTTCAATCACAGCGAGCAGTAGAATAGGTTTATGAGGAGCTATGCCGTGAGCGCGATCGACTCGCAACCGCTGAAATTTTTTAGCATAGTAGCTCAAAGCTTCTATCCTCGCTACTTTATCCCGCATTAAATTACTCTAGTGTTCTGTACTCTTAAAATCTACCAGAACACTCAAAAATTAAACCACTGGAATCGCCCTTGCTACTTGTCGCCGATAAATTTCATCCAGACTGCCAAACGGCGAGTCCATCACGATCGGAAACGTGCTGCTGTCTGGCATCAAAATTCCAGATTTACCCTTACTCCACTCGCGGATGCGATCGATAATCGCCCCAATAAATGACAAACTGAGAATTTGGTTCTCGCCCGTCGAAGCGGCAACCGAGGCAGGTTGCCCCGCCATCGTCTCCTCCAGCGTCAGTTCATATTTTTCGTTCAACCTCGGCACATAGGGCGTAAACGAAATCTGACCAAAAATCTCCTGCACCCGTTTTTCTAGCTGTAAGCGAAAGAGCTGCCCCAAGCCTTCCTGAACTTGCTTGAGACGAGCGATCGCATCCTCAGCCGCCGTAATCCTTCGCTGCACCTGCTCCTGGCGGGTTTCGCTCATCCGGTGCTTTTCGATCTGCCGTCCCAACCCTTCCATCTGGGTTTCCCAATCTTTAATCTGCTGCTGGTTTGCCCCCTGCTCCAATGTCAGTTCCCGGATTTTCTGCTCCACCTCGTCCAGACAACTCTGAAGTTTGCGGATATCTTCGCTGGGGCTTTGCCGCAGCTTCTCCCGAATGCTTTCCAGCGCCTCTTCGACATGGGAGAGCGACAGTTTGAACTGGTTGATGTTGGCTTGCTCCTGATCGACCTCCTGCCAAAATTCTGGAACCTGTCGGTCGATCGCATCTACCTGCGCCCCCATCCGAATCACGGTTTCTTCTACATCCGCCAAGCCCGCCTTGTCCCAATAAGCTTTAACGTGACGATGCGGTTCTGATCCCTCGGCTAGCTCTGTGCCGCAAATGCAGCGATTGCGGGTCAGCAAGTCCTGAACAAACTGCTGTTTGATATCCGCAGGCAACTCTCCCCGCTGCCGCAATCCATCGACGATCGATCGAAACTGCGCCGTTGCATCCCCCAGCAACACCATGTAGCCCCGGCTCGAAATCGCCTGCCTCAAGTTCGCCCGACTCTGCCTCAGCTTCTCGCGGGTCAGTTTCTCCTGCGCCTCCAAATCATCCCGGCGCTGCTGCAACTGCTCTACGCCAGCCAACTCCCGCAAGCGCTGACTCGTAGTTTGCTTGATTTCGTCCTGGTAGCCCAACTCCCGCTCAATTTCGTCCTGACGCTCCAGTAGGCGATCGCGCTCCTGTTCCAATTTCTCTTTCTGCTTCAGCAGCTTTTGCGTCTCCGGATCGCCAATCTGCCCTAACTCTTTCTCCAGCGACTTCCGCGCTTCCCCCAAGTGTTTAACTGATCGGTTCAAGACTTCCACACCCAGCAGAATCTTGGTTGCCTCAGCAATCTCAGCTTTCTTGTTCGATCGCACGATCTGCTCAATCCGCTCTCCATCAAAGAAGAAGTAGCGGTGTAAGCTTTCCGGCAGAATCCGCCCAATCACATCCTCTGGTTGATAGCTCGTAGGTAGCCAGCGCCCGGTTTCATTCTTCGCCAGAAGCCGCAATTCGCTTTTGCCCTGTTCGACGCCATCCTTTTGCTTATAGGCGCGGCACACTCGTTTTGCCTGATATTGGGTGCCGCCATGCTCAAAGACTACCTCAGCCCAACACTCGATCGTTTCTCCAACTGCGGCTTCGGCGATCGCTCGTTTGTTCACGAGTTGGTCTTCCGAGGCAAAGGCAGCCGTGAACTTTTCGTACAGCACCCAGGTAAAGGCATTTAGCAGCCCGGTCTTTCCAGCTCCGTTGTTACCGTGAATCACTGTGATTTTGCGGCGATCTCCACTCGCCAGAATGACTTCCGGTGTCCGCCCATAAAACTGCCGAAAGTTGCAGAGCCGAATTGACAGCAGTCTCATGGCACTTCTTCCTTGACGATCGTCAGGATGTCGTCATTGATGTGGCGGGGATTCTTCATATACAGCTTGTCCCGCTCCGCCTTCAACACCCGCTCAATAATTCGCCGCACTTCTGGCGGTGCCGTAGCGATCGGCTCCTGCACATCACTCATGTTCAATTCTTTCGTCATTGCTGCCGCTAACTCTTAGTCCTATAGATCCAGTAAGCCATAGCGATCTTGTAACGCCAACAGTTTGACCCTCGCTTCACCGGCATTGTCTGCCAGATCCGCAAACTCAACAAATCGCCGCAGTTCCTTACGGAGCAAATTTCGCTCTATTACTAAGGTTTCCCGCCCCAAGTCTGGAGGCAACACAATCATGTCAAACAGGGTCGCCCGCTGCTTGTTTGGGTGCGATCGCAAAATCCGCCCCCGTCGCTGCACAAATTGTCGGGGATTGCCGCTGCTTGCCAGAATCACAGCTGTTTGAATCGCTGGGATGTCTACGCCTTCGTCCAGGCAGCGAATTGCCACCAATCCTGGCAACTGCCCCAGTTCAAACTCACGGCGCAAATCCTCCCGTTCATCCAAGGGTGTTTCAGCCGTGTAGGTTGCCACCCCATAGCCCATCTCCTTGCCCAAGATCTGTGCCACCGCCTCTAGCTGCCGCTGGCTTTCCTCACTCAGGTCGTCCTCGACCGAGCCATCACCACAGTAAAACAGGGTGTGGGTGGTGTCCAGGCGCGATCGCATGATTTCCCGTAATGCCTCCAGCTTGTTTTCCGCTGCCCCAATCAGCCGCGATCGCTGCATCAACAGCGCGGTCAGGCTGTCATTGTCCTCATCTCCACCAATGGCAATCGCCCGCCCAATCCTGCTGGTCAGGTCGGCGTAAATCTCGATTTCTGGTTCTGTGAGTTCGACCAGAATCGGGTAGTACAAGTAGTGAACCAATGCCCCCTCTTGAATTGCATCCCGCAACGTGAATTCTGGCTCCAACACCGCACCGAAGTAATCGAACAGTGCTTGAGTGCCGCGATCGTCAAAATACCGTTCTGGCGTTGCCGATAGTCCCAGCCGCAGCCCAATGCCACGTGGTAATTTGGCTTCTAATTTCTGTGCCCCCAGGTTGTGCGCCTCATCTCCCACAATTAACGTCTTTTGGGGGAAGAACGGCAGTTGCGACTGTAATCCCTGACCCATTAGCGTAGCGTTTGTCGTGATCACGGTCAGAAAGGGCTGGTGACCCGATCGCACATTATAAAGTTGGGTGGAAAGAAGACTTTGCCAAGACCGGACGTTCTCAAACGCCAGTACGGGCGCTAGTCCAAACTTCTGACACTCCCTTGCCCACTGTTTCACCAAATGCCGATAAGGACAAACCACCAGCAGCGCCTGAAGCTGGATTTTCTCGTAGAGTTCTGCGGCGATCGCCAGTGCCGTGATCGTTTTGCCGCTGCCCGTCGCCATCTTCAAAGTGCCACGTCCCTGGTTAGCAAACCAGTTAGCGATCGCCTGCTGCTGGTAAGAACGTAGCTCCAACCAGGCTGGAGTAACCGGATAAAACGATGGCGAATTAGCAGACGATGAGACAGAGAGAGAATAGTCACCCTGCGGCTCTCGGCTTTTGATTTCTGTCCGTTCCAGTGTGGGAAATTGAGCCGGACATAACCGCAGCAGCGATCGCCTTGCCGCTTCAGGAAATTCTAAAACCTCCAGGGTTGGTGTCTGGTTTTGCCAAAGCCGTTGGAAATCCTCAACTTTCTCGGCAATCCGCTCGTCGTCCCCCGATCGCCACGAACGAAACACATCCACACACTCAAAATTGTCGATCATTCCACTGGCGCTCTCGTTCGCCGATCCAGTAAAAACAACGATGTTATCATCCGCATCTCTGAGAATTCCCAATTTCTCATGGTAGATGCCGCGCTGATACGGGTCTTGATGCACGGCTAGCTTGATTTCCAGCAGCTCTTTGCTCAATAACCATGCCAGATATCCGAGTCGATCGCTGGCAAGTTGGTCGAGTTGCTCCAGTTCATGCAGCAGGACGGCTGCGACCGCTTCTTCTCGCTGTCTGAGTCCTTGAGCGATCGCGTCTGCATCCTCTTGAGACAAATGAGGCGAGGCAATCAGTCGCATCCTGCCCCCACATCGAATCAGTGCCGAAACACCTCTCGCTGCTGCTGCCAGGGAGGTGCTGGAGAAGAAGCCGACAGCACGATCGTAGGTCAGCGACCGCTCCAAGCATGGAATATAGAAGTCTTCCAGCAAATTGTGGCGATCGCTGCGGTACTGATTGCGGAGATCGAGATCTTTCAGATTCAAAAAAGCTGCCCCTCGCCGTTCTGCATCTAGTGTGCCCCACTCCACAGCAGTCGAATCCGACGATTGAAACCGCCCCGCTCAATTTGTCTGCGTTCTTGCTCGGCTAATACTGCTTGGCGGTCAATGTCGTAAGCTGCTATGAGCGTGTCCATCACCTCGTACAAATCAGCGAATTCTGTCACCAGACCGATCGGATCAGCGACGGCAGCTTCTTGAGCTTCTTCCACAAGTTTTGCCCGTAACGCTTGGTGAAAGTCTTCCTCGTCCATTGTTTCGATCGCGCATTGCTTGCCTGCTGCCTGAATGATTTCGGGAATGCGATCGCGCACCAGCTTGTTATGAATTTTTTGCACTCAACCCTCCATGCCGAATTTTGCATTGGTGTAAAGTCAGCATCACCGGGAAGGACATTAATACGCAACATTTTTTTGATGCTTTGCCATCCTGGAATAGCGCATTCCACACTTTTTGTTTTGGCATCGTCCTTCGACCCAAAGCGAAGGAACGGGAAAGGGAGTCTCACAGCCTGGGCACTTCATCAGCAGTTTGAGTTTGTGGCGATCGCACCTTGGACTCAATCTCGATTTGAACTGCCACTCAATTCGATGACAAGGGCATTCAACATAACAAGCACCACATAATCGAGTTAGTCTAGGATCTAATGTGACTTCTTCTGGGTGTAGCATCTGAGTTAATCTATCAACATCCAAACCAATAACTGTGCCCAAAATCGTAAGTTGCTCCGTAGTTGGAAAAGGATTGAAGAAGCCTTTCTCCCACTGAGCCACAACTGCACCAATTCCTACCATTTGCCCTAGCGCACTTGGAGAGGGCGCTCCAGTGCTTTTTAACCGTCGGAATCTACCAAGGTAGTGTGAAAGGCTCTCCCCTGGATACGGCTCAAGAGGAGGCAATCTAGGGTGCTTACTAATCTTACTAGTCATGCGAGTTAGCTTTCTTAGATGGAACTTTTACCCCAAACCCTGGTGCAATCTTCCTAAGTGCTTCAAGAGAGATGTTGTCAAGCTTGTACATGAGCTTAGATTCAGATTGACTCCCCATGTCCTTTCCGTGTCCTGGAACTTTTTGGACAGAGTACAGGATTGCTGTCGGCAGAAGCTTCATTAAGCATCCAATTAAACTGCCTGTACACGCTGTTAAAATTTCGAATTTTTCTCCCTCGCTTAACATTGATTCAGAGGGGAGATTCAACGCCTTCTTTTCAATCGCATCCAAAACTTTTTTGAAATCAACTTCTGACAAAGAAGCTAAAGGATAATAGTAAGGAAAGCTCCCCAACAGTCCAGCAGCATCAAGCAAAACATCCAAATCGGATGTCCCAGAGAAAATGATTGTCACTTCTGTCTCGTCGTAAAGATCTTTAAGATCTGAGAGCGCTTCTAAATCCAAGTTACTAGCATTATCAATCAGTATGACTTCTACTCCCAACCGGGGCACACTATCAACTACTACCGGTCTTGGATCATCCCGATGCCTGATTTTTGCCGCATGGTTCATTCCTTTAAGGATCAACCGATGAACTTTCTTGGAAGAACAGTCTGTAGGAGCTTTTATCCGAACAACGCGATCGAAATCCCGATTCTCATATTCCTCACACAATCGGCTTTTACCGCTTTCACGCGGACCGACCAACCGACCACACTGCTTCAAAAATCGCCGCTCATCTATCCAATTGATCGCAGTTTCAGCAACTTCTGTTGGTATATAACCATTACTAATAATTCTTTCCAACGCAGAGACTCTAGCTTTTGTGTCTGCTAACGAAGCTACAACCTCTACAATGCTCTGTGAAATCAGATTAGACATAGTGCTTTTACCGAGATTTACGTGAGCGTTTTGAAATGATAAAATCGTAACACTCCTCTGGTTTCGATGTGTCTACTGAAGGAACAATGGGGTCCTCGATTGTGACCTGTTCAAGTGAAGACGCTACGATTGCTGCTAAGTTCTGCTCAACAACTGTTACTTGAACAACTTCAGACTGTACGATTTCTATCTTGCTATCTTCCATAGCAGTAACAGGCAGAACTTCCGCATCAGACTCACTAGAAAGCCGTGACACCTCTATTTCTTCAGTGAAAATAATAGTTTCTTGAACATTAGGCGAAGCTGGAGCCACCAAGTCGGCATCAGCAGGGATCGGAGGCATATGTGCTGATGCGTTTTTTGAAGATTTTCCGGTAGTTCGACGACTGTTTGGCTTACCTGAGTTAGACTTGTGTTCACTTTTGGCAGCTTTATGCTCTGCCTTTCTACGATCGTTCCGATTCTCAATTGCCTCATCAACTATTTGGGTTCTACGTCCTACCTCTTGAAGGATTGTATAGTTATCGATGTTTTTACCTTCTGCCGTCAATTTTGCATTGATTTGTCCTAATTCATCCAATGTCAAATCCTGATGTTCCAAGTTAATCCCTTTCACATCATCGTCAATTAGCTCCCCCATTGTTTCGTCTGGCTCGTATGTATAAGCTCGAAGACTCAAAATATGTTCAGGGTCATACCTCAAGGTGACTTGCTGTCCAGCGTAAGCTTTGAGCTTTTCGCTTCTGTAGGTAACATTTTCAAAATCCACTGAGCCGTAAGCTTGTACAACCCGATGTGCTGCCTTCATCAGACAAAGGTCTAACTCCTGCTCATCGACAGGTTCAGGAGGGGTTCCACCAAACCCTTCCACCCAGACTCGATATCGCGTCATTCCCTTCTTCTTTGGGTGTTCATCATGGTTATAACTGTCACAGAAAAATCCCGTTAGGATTTTCTTAAGATCTTGCCAGGTGAGACAAGCCGTCTCTTCAGCATGTTTTGGACGCTCTTCAACACAGGAACCTGTGTAGCCCGGTAGACCTTGCAGAACTTTCTGATTGATAGTCTTGAAAATACGCTCCACAATACCGCCTTGAGGAGGGTTGAAGCGCAGTTCGCACTTGAAGTTGAACCTTCTGCCAATCTGCTTAATGTGTTTAGCTTTTGATAAATCTTTTCCACCATCTGTGAAAAAGTACTGGAGTGGCACTCCACAAATATCCCAGGGTCGCAGGAGTTTGTAATCCTCTGGATAATTCTTGGGTAAAGCTGCATGACGCAAGGCAAGAGCAACTTCTTCAGTGCCAGGTTGCTTAAGACCCAGAAAGAATCCTAAAACGCAACTAGAAAGGCTGTCTACAACGATCGTTAGCCAGGGGCGACCGAGGACTTTACCATCTTTGTCTACGATGAGAATGTCTAGCTTGGTATGATCACACTGAATAACTTGATTGCTACAGAAGACCTCAATATATTCCCCATCGCGCGTCTTGACGTGAAACCATGAACCTGAACCGGGGTTTCTAATTTTCTTCTGTAAAGCCTCCCGTGCGACAACAGGTTCCAGAACACGATAAACAGAAGCACGATGCGGATACTCGCCCGGTTGAAGATGCAGATCAAATTCTGCGTGTCGTTTTACCTCTCTGACAACATCGGCACGGGATATAGACAACTTTTTCTTTTTTCTGTCATCGTAAAACCATTTGATGTAGTCCACCCAGTAGGGTAGGATTTTATTCTCGCCTTTATCCGAGCGCTCGGTACCAGTAGTTTCCTCAAGATCGTTCTTGTAGTATCTCTTCAGGAGCCGTTCTACTTGCCGAGTAGAAAGATTGAGCGTACTGGTGACTTCCTGCTTCCTCAAAAGGAAAGTAACGCGATCGGGTGCCTCGGCTATCCATTGGATGAGTGCAAACCTTGTTTTTGTTGTGTCTGCACTTTCAAGCAAGACTTGTTTACAGTCTGTAGCAAAACTGCTCGCATTGAGTTGCAGAAGTTCTGAGGATTCGTTAACTGCTTCTGCCGCTTCTGGTAGCTTGGAGGCTGTTTCGATATTCATCTAATTCTAGAGAGCTTTTAGAGATGTATGAACTAGAATAAACGACATCGATCGTGCGACGAGGGTGTTTTAACGAAACGACATCGATCGTGCGACCTATGGAGAAACGACATCGATCGTGCGACAGCATTTTGAGGATTCAAGGATGAGAAAAGAGGCTGAGATTTAGGAATTGCAAGCGTTTCAGCTTGAGAATGCCTTGCGACACCACGTTGCGATCAGCGTCACATAGCTAGCGACCGTACAGTAGTGTTGTGGACGTGTGGATCTATGCGAGGATGAGAATTGACGTGTCAGATCACATAGATCGGGAAGGTAAGAATGGTGGTCGAACCAATTTGCTCCCCAGATTGCCAGAGTGGTGATGGTTGTGGCACGCCATTGACCACAAAACAGGGAGAGTAATAGCGTATGTGCTAGCAACGCATGAAGATGCAGCATCAAAGCAACTTCAACAACTGCTAGATCCCTTCTTGATTGGGCAGTTCTACACCGATGGCTGAGGAGCATACCCGCGTTAGATGAGCAGCAACATACGGTAGGAAAGACCAATACTCAGCGAATTGAGCGCAAGCATTTGACCTTGAGAACCCGGATCAAACGATTAGCGAGAAAGACGATCTGCTTTTCCAAGACCGAGGAGATGCACGATGCGGTGATTGGATTGTTCATCAACCGTTAT
>JALOOO010000047.1 GCA_025454375.1 Leptolyngbya sp. Prado105
CGCATAGAAACAGGACACTCGATACAATTTGCGATCGCTGTTTCATGCTGCAATCCCAAACTGTTGAAAGACATTACGGCTATTGGTGGGATAGACCGTTCTACCAGCAAGGGTGTTGATAATCACAGAATTTCGGTAAGCACCTAATCCTAAATCGGGTGCGCCAACTCCATGTGTGTGTAGCTCGCCGTTCTGGATAAAAATCTGATTGGGAATGTTCTGAGTTAGCTCAAGGCGATAGTCAAGATTGACGCTGTAGCGTTCTTGCTCATCCCATTGAATCAAAGAGCGAATTCCTGCAATACAGTTCGGAATTGCATGATGATAGCCAGTTGCAAGAATGATGCAATTTGTATCATGAGAAAATCGTTCATCCTGCTGGATATGCCGATAGCCGAGTCGATAGGTATCGCCGATCTTGTCTACTTCCTTGAGTTCTACTAAGGGGAGTAGTTGCATATTCGGTTGATTGCCTGCGATCGATCGTTGGTACAACAGCTCATAGATATCCGCGATCGTACTAAAGCTAATTCCTTTATAGAGCAAACCCTGTTGCGCTAGAACCTGGTCACGGCGCTGTGGTAGCAGATTGTGGAAATAGTGAATATAGTCAGGCGAAAAATGTTCTAAGCCCAACTTTGAATATTCCATGGGAAAAAAGCCAGGAGAACGGGTATGCCAATTAAGCCGATAGCCATAGGTTTCCTGCTCTTGCAACAGGTCATAAAACACCTCACCAGCGCTTTGCCCTGAACCAACGACGGTAATGGAGCCATATTGACGGCAGCGATCGCGGTGTCGCAAGAAATTCGCTGAGTGAAATACAGTTTCCGATAGCCAATTTTGCAAGCAAGACGGCACGATCGGAACGCTACCAACTCCCAAAACTAGATTGTGGCAATAGTAAGAGAGATATTGTTGGGAAGAAATATCGAAGGCTTTGACCTCAAAACAGCCATCCTGCCAGGAAATTGCCTCCACTCGCTGACCAAATCGGCAACTTTGTAACTGTTCAGCAACCCACTGACAGTAATGGTTATATTCCTGTCGCAAAATGTGGAAATGCTCTAGGAAATAGAAGTGGTAAAGCCGAGATTGTGCTTTGAGGTAACTCAGGAAACTAAAGCGACTACTCGGATCAGCCATCGTAACCAAATCGGCTAGAAATGGAACTTGAATCGTCGCGCCCTCAAGCAATAAACCGGGATGCCATTGAAATTGTGGTTTTTGCTCCAGGAATAGCACGTTAATTTCTGAAACTGGCTCTAGAAGGGCAGCCAAGCCTAAATTAAACGGTCCAATTCCGACACCAATTACATCAAAAATAGGTTCAGACATTATTTTGACCTCCCGAAGAAACGCTGCCGTTCACAAAACATGAGTGCGGCTCGTTTGTCAGGCAATTCAATTTCTGTTTGAAATTCAAAACCGCAGCGTTGAAATACATGGATCATTTTGTGATTGCGAATATCAGGTTCAGCAATGATTTTCTGGATTTCAGAATGTTGAAACTGAAACGTAACCATTGCCCGCAGTAGAGGCAGAGCATAGCCTTTACCCAGAAATTCTGGAGAACCAATTAACAAATGGATGCCCTGATCGGCAGGCTGAGCCGGATAGCACCGAGCAACAACGTCATCTGCTGCCCAGTAGGACTCCCAGTAACTCATTGGTACATTGTTGAGATAGCCAATGTAAAGCGTTTGGTGTGGATCAGCGATCGCTTTCTCTAAATGCGATCGCATTTTCTTCAGATCAAACGCCAATTTCCAAAAAGGGATGACGTGGGGTTGATTCATCCAGAAGTGAATGAGGGATAAATCTTGCTCTAACACAACTGGACGAAAAGCAATGGTTTGATTGATGCTAGCATCATCGCTTTGGTAAGCATATTGCAATGCGTTAGATAGCATAATTCTCATCGGAATACAGCGGGTTCTCAATTTCTACGTACACAGACTGTGTGGAGACAGGTCCTACCAATTCATCAAGATTGTGGAATCTCGTCAGTAAATTTGCTTTGCACCGCAACCACTTTTGACCGAGTAGGGTTTGCAGGAGCGTTGAACAGCCTTGAGCCGAGGCAGCGTGTTGGATCAACTCATTTCGCAATTCGTTGAGTAGCGATCTCTCATCAATCAGTCCTGCGACACCGAATGCGTTAATGAGTCCAAATAAGTTATTAATGAACAGGTAATACCCTAAACGTTCATCAATCACGGCATCGTCGCAAATGGTTTGGCTTTTCTCGCTAATTCCAGGAAGCACTTGATTCAGATGCGAATGAAACGATCGGCGGTAGTAATAGCCTTGGTTGTCGCGGTAGAAGAAGTGATGAGGATAGCCATCTTGCAATTGCAAGACGCTGTTTTGCTGATGGGCTTCGATCGCAATGCCATGAGTAAAATAGAGCCATAAAATTGGTTCTAAAGACATTTTGAGATAGCGACGAAACCAATCTAAACTCACTGCATCGGTAGACCGTCCTTCTCGCTGGGCTAACTGCTGGATAATATCAGACAGGCGAGAACCCTCGCCCGAAATTGAATCTTGACACAAAGCAATGAGACAAGTTGCATCAGCTTCAGAGCTTGCCGGAAAAGGATTCTCTCGCAGAATCGTCGCGAAGCCATCCACAGGTTCACCATCTAGTTGCAAGGTGATGTATGCAGGGTCACGAATGATGGTGAAATTAGAGAAGCGATCGCGCAATTCTTCACCAACCAATCCTGATAGAAGTTGATGAACCTCTACACTTCGTTCTAGCTCTTTGTACAGATTGGTACGGACTGAATTGGTAATTTTAACGTTCAAAGATAGCTTCAGCATGAACGCTGTTTCTGGATGATAGACAGTGCGAATCGAGGAAGTGGGTTGATAAGCACGTCCTCGCAATCCTAGGTCTTGCAACAGTTCTGTTTGTAGCAACTGCTGAACTGCGGATTGTTGTTTCAAGAACATTGCTTGCCAAGGGTGGACAGGTAGCAATGCATAATCATCTTCATTGCAGTAATTTGTTTTGAACTCATCTGTAATAGATGAATCAGACAAAAGTTCGTGCTTAATCAGCGCTGTAGCGGTTTGGGGTAATGCTGAACCTTCTTGAACAATCGATCGATGAACACGAAAATAATGTAACGGAAAATGCCCTTGTAACTCTGGCGAGTAGACGAATAATTCTTCTTCGGAAAACCCTTGCCGACTCTTTGGAGTGGGGTGCAAATGATGTCCAAAAATCAGGGCTTGTTCCGTGTCAATAAATGAGCTACGAAATGCATAAAGTTTTTCAAAATGCGATCGCCGATGCTGAACAAATTGCTCGATATTGCTACAGCTTTGAATCACGCGCATCATTAATTCTTCCTGATGCTCATGGCTACCATTCATCAACGTTAATTCTTTGGCAATCAAAGCAACCAGCGTGACGTAATCCAGTTCCAACTTAGAACCGTCTAAAGTTTGAGAATAGATTGGAAAGCAAAATAGATGCCGTCCAGTCAGCGACCAATAACGTAAGCCAATGAGTAAATCAACGCGCTGATGCTTTAAAGAAATGCGAATCAGCGATCGAGAACCTTCGCGACTGAACATTTCCAGTAGATCTGCATCCAGTTTAGAGCGAGATAATTCAATAATTTCAATGGCTTCAGAATTTCCAACTTCCCGTAGATAGCAATTTAGAAAGCTTTGAATTGTGCCTTGTTCAGCAATTTGCTTATCAGTGCGAGTCAGAGAATGCTTTGCGGGCTTGGTCAGTGTATTTTCTGGCATTAAACTTTCTCCAATGTTTGACCTAATTGCTTAATGGAGCCTAGAATCTGGCGAATGTCTGCAAGGGTAGTGCGGGGATTGAGGAGCGTGAACTTGAGGTAAACACGATCTCGAATCTTGGTTTGCGCGATCACTGCTTCTCCCGATTGCAGCAGCATTGCTCGGATCTGACGATTAATATGATTGCCCCAATCTTCTGATTTTTGCTCCAGAAGGTTCTTTGGACAATAGCGGAATACCACTGCATTGATCGCTGGATTATTGGCTAGTTCCAATTCTGGATCTGCATCAATCAACTGTGCTGTTGCTTGAGACAATTCCAACGTGGTATCAATCATCTCTGCAAATTGTTGCCGTCCTAGAGCTTGCAAAGAGACGAACAATTTTAGTGCATCGAATCGCCGTGTTGTTTGCACAGATTTCGTCACTAAATCAGGAATTCCCTGATCGACGTTTGTTTCTGGGTTGAGATAGTCTGCATGAAGCTTGATGAAGTTGAAGTGCGATCGTTCTTTGAGCAGAAACGCACCGCAGCTAATCGGTTGATAAAACAACTTGTGAAAGTCTACCGTGATCGAATCTGCTAACTCAATTCCAGCAAGTTTATGCTGATGGCGATCGCTCAACGCTAAAGCACCACCAAACGCAGCATCGACATGGAACCAAAGCCCGTATTGTTTCGCGCAAGCTGCTAATTCTGATAGTGGATCAATACTACCAAAATCTGTTGTTCCAGCCGTTGCCACAACTGCAATCGGTAATAACTTCTCCGCCTGGAGCTGTTTCAACTGGCGCTCAAGCGCAACTGGACATAAGCGATACTCTGCATCCGTTTCGACTTGGATAACAGATTTTTCTCCTAATCCCAACAAAGCAGCCGCTTGACGAATCGTGAAATGAGACACATCCGAGCAGAGAATGCGAAAGCGGTCGGCTTCTGGCGGTAAGCCTTGTTGCTGAATTTGCCAATTCAAGTATTGATTTGCATAGCGATCGCGGACAAGCAACAAGCCCATGAAATTCGATTGTGTCCCGCCACTCGTAAAAATGCCATCTGCAACAGCACTATAACCGAACAAACGACACAACTCATTCACCATCTGTTGTTCTAACAGAGTGGCTGCTGGGCTTTGGTCCCAAGAATCCATCGATTGATTCATGGCATTGATCAATAGCTCAGCCGATAAAGCAGGAATGAGCGGCGGGCAATGCAGATGGGCAATGCAATGAGGATGAGAGACATTAACTGAATGCTTGACAACAGTTTTGCCAACATCGTTTAGAACATGGGATAGATCACGTCCAAAGATTGGTACAAAATCAACTGTTTCTAGGGTTGATGCGATTTCTTCAGGAGACGCTCCACTGTAAGCTTGAGTTTGATTGGCAAAATAATTCAGCAATACTTCCTGTGCAGATACGATCGCTTGATGATAAGCGGCAAGACTCTTTGTTGTGTTAGTCAGAAAGTAAGCGTCAAATTGGGTTGATTGCACCTTGGTCATTCATACACCTCAAAGGGTTTTACAATATTTGTTCCGTGGCTGCTTTGACCGCACGCTCAAAAATTTCGCTAATGCTGTCAATTTGCTCAGCAGTGACAATTAACGGTGGCAAAAAGCGCACAACACTGCTATGTCGTCCTCCAATCTCAATAATCAAACCTCGGCGCAAACATTCAGCCTGAATGCAACTTGCAAGTTGGGAATGAGCAGGATGACTACCGCATTGATTTGCCTCGATCGCTGGGTTGACAATCTCAACCCCAACCATCAATCCCCGTCCCCGCACTTCCCCTAAGCATGGGAAATCAGACTGAATTTGACGCAAGTGTGTCATCAAGCGATCGCCCATCTTAGCGGCATGGTCTGACAAGCGATTTTCTAGAATGTACCGTAAGGTTGCTGTTCCGGCTGCCATTGCTAACTGATTTCCTCGGAACGTGCCAGCATGAGCGCCCGGTGCCCATTTGTCTAACGCTTCGTCGTACAACACAACTGACAGGGGTAAACTTCCTCCGATCGCTTTCGACAGTAACAATACGTCTGGCATAATTCCAGAATGCTCAAAGGCATAAAGCTTGCCCGTCCGACCCAGTCCAGATTGAATCTCATCGACAATTAGCGGAATATTGCGATCGCGAGTCAGCCGACGAATCTGACGAACCCACTCATCCGGTGCCGGAATCACCCCGCCTTCACCCTGAACAATTTCTAAAATCATTGCCGCAGGTGTCACAATACCACTTTCTGGATCATCTAACAGTGATTCAATATAGTGGCTGCTCATCCGATGTCCTGCTTCTCCCCCTAACCCAAACGGACAGCGATAAGCATAGGGATACGGCAAAAAATGCACATCTGGCATCAATCCTGATACCGCTTGTTTAGCATTCAAATTTCCGGTCAAACTCAAAGCACCGTGCGTCATGCCATGATAGCCACCTTGGAATGACAATACACTGCGTCGCCCAGTTGCAGTTTTCACGAGTTTAAGCGCGGCTTCAACGGCATCTGCCCCAGAAGGACCGCAGAACTGGATTTTCGCTTTTCGAGCAAATTCAGCTGGCAAACTGGCAAACAGTTCCTCGACAAACGTATCTTTGATCGGAGTGGTCAGATCCAGCGTATGTAAAGGAAGATTGGTGTCTAGAGTCTCTCGCATTGCTGCCACTACAGCAGGGTGATTATGTCCGAGTGCTAAAGTGCCAGCACCCGCTAAACAGTCAAAATATAGATTACCATCAACATCTTTAATGTAAATTCCTTTCGCTTCGCGAATCGCTAAACGAATACGACGAGGATAACTTCTAGCATTCGATTCTCGTTGTTGTTGTCGCTCTAAATAGCGTTTTGAGAGCGGTCCGGGTAGAGTGATGTCTCGCTCACCTGGTGCAGCATGTCCGTTTTGAACACCGGATTCTGAGATGTGTGTTGCTGAAGATGAAAGAGACAACATTAAGTCTTGAGCATTAGAGAGAGAAATATCACGAATCGGTTGCATTTTCCGATACCTCTAAACATTTACTTTGTGAGGGCTCTGCTAGTCATCAGTTCACGGGCGGATTAGCGCCGTGACTTTGATCTGACTTAGTAAAACCATTCGGTGATTTTGAAGAGTGAAATAGGTTTGAACTGCTCAAGCACTCTTCCTGGCGTTAGCCCAACCGTTAACGAGGAATAAGACCAGCCTGACTAAGGTGGAAGAATTGAGCAAATCTCCGGTATTCGAGGTTCAAATGAAGTCTTAAACACTCGCTAATACACAGCTTTCATGACAACCCTACTTTGAACGACCTATGAATTTTGCTGAATATTAGGGCTGTCCTTATGCAAGTTAATGCAATTAATTTTCATTAACAACCCACCGTTAACATAAGTTAACACTTCTTTTGCGATGGCGCAAGGTTGACCAACTTTGGGTTTTATCTATTTGCTTAAGGTGACTATTGGGATTTCATAAGACTTACTTGCGAAAGAATTCTTGCGTTATTAGGAATATATATCTATATTCTTAGTGAGACTATTTTTCAATAAACTAATTGGGTTGTTTGCCCGATCGCTGTATTTGAGCGTCAACAATGGCTTAGCTTTGCGCCGAGACGTTCTTCTAAAATTTTTCATCACTGCGCTGAGCATGTGGGTACTCCTTCTATGAAAATTGTTACGCAAGACGAATTTAACGATCTTTGGCAAGCGGCATTAGAGAAAGACCAAGTTTGGACTTGGCAAGGGCGTGAAGGATTACGTCGATTACCGCAAGCGTTGGGTCAAGGACAAAGACGGCTGACCGTACTTCGGCAAGGACTACAGCTTTGGTTAGATGACGTAGTTTACGATCGCCCAATTCACTTAGATTATGTTTATCAAATTCCAGAATTAACACTCACGTTTTACTTATCTGGCGACTTTCGGATCGTGAATCCCGGCTTAGCCAGAGAGGAAGACCGCTCCGAAGCGAACGGAGAAAGCTGCATTTGCTATCTCCCCGATGTTCGATCAATCGAATACTATCCAGCCCAGCAACCGCTACAACGCCTGACGTTGAGCGTGGATCTTGAGTTTTTGCGATCGTATTTTTCTGATCAAGCATTTCCCCTACTCATTCGGCAACTATTAGAGGGTAAACCGATTGATCCCTTTCATCAAACATTTGGAATTGCTACTCGTACCATTCAGCCAATTCTTCAGCAGATTTTATCCTGCCCTTATCAAGGTGCATTGCGGCAAATGTTTTTAGAAAGTAAATCGCTGGAACTGCTAACTTTGCAGCTTGCACGCTGGGCAAAAGATGAGCAACAACCTACGGCACAGGCACGATGGAAACCCCAGGATTTGGAGAAGCTTGAGCGTGCAAAAGAAATCTTACAATACTCGATCGAATATCCTCCTTCACTGGTCGAACTCGCACGGCAGGTCGGTTTAAATGACTGCAAACTCAAACAAGGCTTTCGTCAAGTCTTTGGGACGACTGTATTTAGCTATCTGAGAGCTTGTCAGATGGAACGAGCCAAGCAATTGTTGAGAGAAACTGACCTTTATATTACTGAAATTGCTGCTCAGGTTGGATACAGCAGCTTACCTGCTTTCAGTAATGCTTTCTATAAACAGACAGGAATGAGTCCACACAGATTTCGGCAGAGTTGAACAGCTATTACTTCTCAGTAGCTACTTATTGAAAATGTTGCTCCGTTTTAATTAAGTCGGCTCCCGATCTCGTAAGACTTTTTCTAGCGACTTTGATAAGCTGATTTTCAGCCAATTATTAGAAGTAATTCTCAATAGAGGCTGGCTAAGTTTTGTGTGAGGCGATATGAATCGGGCGTTGTGGTACTTTGGGTTTCCAGTAATTTGGTTGGTGTTGCAGGCAAATGCGATCGCAGAATCTGACTCAGTGAAGCGGCTAGAAGACTTTGAGCAGGTTTCTCAATCCGCAAAACTGCTGTCTCAGTCTTCTGAGGAACTTCAAGCCGATAGAATTCAGATTACGAATGTAAGACTAGCACCCACTGGAGCTGGCGTTGATGTCGTTCTGGAAGCTATAAGACCTCTAGCTCGACCTGTTCTCACATCAAGCGATCGTACCTTGATTGCTGAATTTGAGAATGCAACCTTAGCACTCTCTCAGGGTGAAACGTATCGGGTAGAAGCTCCAGCAGAAGGCATTCAGCAAATCATTGTTCAATCGATTGCCCCAAATCGGGTACAAGTGAGAATTATTGGCACAAACGAGATCCCGACAGCAACAATTCGGGCAAGCCAAGGTGGACTCGTTCTTGCGATCGCTGCACCCACCGAAATCGAAGGAGACGAAGAAGAAGTTGTCGTCACAGCCACTCGAACTCAGGAGAGCCGTCGCGATGTCCCCCAATCCATTACAACCATCAATCGGGAACAACTCCAGCAACAATTTGCGATCTCTCGTGATGTCTCTGATGCCTTAAGTAAACTCGTTCCAGGTCTTGCACCGCCCAACGAGCGAAACAACATCTTTGGGCAGACCTTACGAGGACGCAATGTTACCGTTTTAATCGATGGCATTCCCCAAGCAACCACACCTAATGTTTTTCGGGATTTACAAACGATCGATCCCAGTATCATCGAACGAGTCGAAGTGCTGCGCGGCTCAACGGCTCTCTATGGAGATGGTGCAACCGGAGGTGTGATTAACCTCATTACCCGTACTCCCGCCCAAAATCGACTGACTGCTACAACCGAGATTGGAGTTAACACATCACTGACCGGATCAGAAAATGCTTGGGGACAAACCTTTCAGCAAACATTCTCCGGTACAGAAGGACAAGTCGGTTATGTGTTAAGTGCTGGAGTCGCAAACATTGGAAGCTTTTTTGATGCAATTGGCAATCGTATTGCACTTGACCCTACAGGACAAGGCGGATTATCGGATGCAGACGCGCTGAATATCTTTGGCAAGTTTGTTTATACTCCTGACCAAAATCAGCGCTTAGTGTTCTCAGCTAGCCGCTTTAGCTACAAACAAGACCCAGGATTTACAAGTGATCCGATCGTCAATGTTTTACCAGGTCGCCAACGAGCGCGAGTCCTAGAGGGGCTTCAGCTTGACGATGAACCTGGAACTGAAAATTCAATTTTTAACCTCGAATACACCAATCAAAATGTGCTCGGAAGCCGAGTACGAGGGCAGATCTACTATCGTGATATCTTAGCTCGCTTCTTCCCGTTCGATGCTCGTAGTACGCCAAGCTTAGGAGGGTTGATTTTCCAATCACGAGTTGAATCTCAGCGATTTGGAACTCGTTTTGATGTTGAAACTCCACTGACAGCGAATAAAACAGTGAATCTGCTTTGGGGATTAGATTTTAGTAATGAAAATTCTCAGCAGCCTGTGTCATTTTTTGATCCCGCTGTGTTTAGCGCTAGCAATGGTTTGGTGTTTCGTAAGTTAGGCGATCGCATTTGGGCACCACCACTCACAACCAATAGTTTGGGTTTATTTGGACAACTCGAAGCACGGTTAAGCGATCGCTTCCTCTTACGGGGAGGGATCAGACATGAACGTGCCTCGGTCAGTGTTGATGACTTTGTAACCATTGCAAACAATTCAGTCACAGGCGGCAAGGTAAACTATGATGAAACCCTGTTTAATCTGGGAGCCGTTTATCGACTCACTCCACAACTCAGCGCATTTGCTAGTTTCTCCCAAGGATTCTCACTTGCAGATATTGGACGAGTTTTAAGAGCAGCACCCAACAATTTTCAGTTCGAGCGAGTGCGCCCCGAACCCCAGAAAGTCAATAACTATGAAATTGGTCTGCGTGGAGAATGGCGCAACGTTCAAGCCTCAATCTCAGGCTTTTACAGCACTTCAAGGTTAGGCACTACATTCGCTGCCAGTTTTGTGGATATTATCCGTGCCCCTGAACAAATTTACGGTGTAGAAGCAACTTTAGATGTGCAACCAAGTCGAAACTGGAACTTAGGATTCTCTGCAAGTCTGGCAGAAGGACGAATTGACACTAACAATGATGGAGATTACGAAAACTTTCTAGATGGCTTTCGCATTCCACCTTTGAAGCTAACCGCTTATGTGGAAAATGAAACGCTCCCAGGCTGGCGCAATCGTTTGCAGTTGCTTTACTCGGGTACTCGAAACCAATTTAACAATAGCACTGCGTTTGGTCGTCAGGCAGTGAATGATTACCTGACTGTCGATTTTGTGAGCAATCTCAAGGTGGGAAGCGGAACGCTACAGGTTGCGATCGAGAACCTTTTGAATGCGGATTACTTCCCGGTTGTTTCTCAATTGCAGACCAGCGATACTCAGTATCTACCAGGACGCGGACGATCGCTGAGTGTACGTTATAGTTTCACTTGGTAGCTAATTCCACCTCTAGAATGATTGATCATTCTAGAGGTGAAACTTACTTAGGCACGATCGCACTAGAGCTTACGATCGGGCATTGTTTTTTGCTTTCTGGCTCATGGGTACACACATGGGTGTACCTGCGATCGGATCGTTAAAAATCTGGCAGTCTAAGTTAAACACCGCCTGTACAATCTCTGCGGTCATTACAGATTGAGGATCTCCGGCTGCAAAAATTCGCCCTGCTTTAACTGCGACTAGGTAATCCGCATAACGGCAAGCTTGATTGAGATCATGGAGTACCATCACGATCGTTCTCCCTTCCCGCTGATTCAGGTCATACAGTAGATCTAAAATTTCAATCTGATGCGCTAAGTCTAAAAATGTCGTGGGTTCATCTAACAGAAGAATTTCCGTATCTTGCGCGAGTGCCATTGCAATCCAAGCGCGTTGGCGTTGTCCACCCGAAAGCGTATCTAACGCACGATCGCTTAATTGAGTTAGATCCGTAGTCTCTAATGCGCGTTGAACAATCTTTTCATCCTGAGTAGACCACTGTTGCAGCCAATTTTGGTAAGGATAGCGTCCTTGAGCCACAAGATCTTTTACCGTGAGTCCTTCGGGTGCGATCGGGTTTTGCGGCAGCAATCCTAACTGTTGCGCGACTTCTTTTGTAGGTCGCTGAAAGATTGATTTGCTATCTAAGTACACTGCTCCGCTCACAGGCTTTAATAACCTTGCTAATCCGCGTAGGAGTGTAGATTTCCCGCATCCGTTTGCGCCAATTAAAGCGGTGATCTTGCCAGTGGGGATTGCGAGGGTTAAATCCTGGACAATCACTGTCCCTTCATAAGCAAGAGAAAGATCGCGGGCTATCAGCGTCGCAGGGTTTGACATGAGAAAGATTGTCATTAAATTGAGTTAGATCTGATTTAATCAGACTTTTGCTCTTTTGTGAACTAGGTTAATCAGGCAGACGCTGGGATCGCCTGACTGCAACTTCACCGCCATATAATTGCTATTAATTCTCAGTTATGATAAGGTACGTTTGTCGAATTGCAACTTAAGTATGGGGAGTGTACTGTTTGACGTAGATTGTGATGATCTGTGGCAAATTAGCCGTCAACAGGCACATCAAGCTGATCCACAAGATACAAACGATCGCATTGCTGTCTGTCCCTCTACGATTGGAGAGGGCTACAAACGCGATATCGAACTCCGCAATGGGATTGATTTAACCTTTCATCACTATCAACTGAATGATGATTTGGTGGTCGATCGCATTCCACCGGGAGAAAGCTCCTATCTTGAATGGATGTTTGTCCTCTCATCGGGATTTCGATTACAGAATGGGGTAGAAATGAATCAAGGTCAGCATTTGCTGGCTGGCTTAGTTTCTCCGGGTGGCACTGTTGAAGGGTTAGCGCATACACCCACAGTAGAAGTCGATATTCACCTAGAACCAGAGCGATTACAGTCTTTAATCGGGGATCAGCTGGATATTCTACCGTCTGAATTGCAGCGAATGTTAGCCCACGATGAAACGCTGCCATTTTCGCCTGTCCGCACGATTACACCAGCGATGCACCTCGCTTTACAACAAATGCTGAATTGTCCTTATCAAGGGGTGATCAAGCAAATGTATCTAGAAAGTAAGTCAGTAGAAGTTCTGGCATTGTGGTTCGATCAGGTGGGTTCGAGCAATTCCCCAACTCAGGGATCGACAACTCCACGAATTACAGATGTTGAGCGGATTCATCAAGCGAAGGACATTTTAGTGCGCCAGATCGATGATCCCCCCTCATTGCTTGCCCTAGCGCGACAAGTTGGCTTGAACGACTGTACGCTAAAACGGGGATTTAAACAGGTCTTTGGTACAACAGTCTTT
Source organism: Leptolyngbya sp. Prado105 (assembly GCA_025454375.1). Lineage (GTDB taxonomy): Bacteria > Cyanobacteriota > Cyanobacteriia > Leptolyngbyales > Leptolyngbyaceae > Leptolyngbya. The sequence continues at coordinate 13,004 of JALOOO010000047.1, forward strand.
GGTTATTTGCATCAGCATCGGATGGAACAAGCACGATCGTTACTCCAAGAGCAGCGATGGAGTGTTACGGAGGTCGCTCACAAAGTAGGTTACAAAAACCCCTGTGCTTTTAGCACTGCGTTTCGCAAAGCGTTTGGGGTTAGTCCAAAAGCAGTGCAACATTAACAAGTTCCGTTTCAACAAACAAAAATTCCGTTTTAGCAAAGTAGAAATACCATTGTTCACGCTACGATTCGATCTATGCAATTGAGAAAACTTCCTAATTGATTAATTGCAGAAGCTTCTCGAAACTAGGTGTAGAGGATAGATAGATGGATCGAAAGGTGGGGCTGTGGTTGTTAGGTTTGTCAACCGGATGTTGGATACAAGCAGGTTGGGCAGGAGAATTACAGAACGGGCAACTGTCTAATCTTCAAACGCTCGATCGACCTGCAACAAGTGTCAAAGAATGGATAGCACAAGTTGAGGCGCAGGCTATCAAAGTGACAGGTGTGCGTGTCGATCGTACCGCGACCGGACTAGAAATCATACTTACGACCGCAGAGAATCAGTCCTTATCGATCAACGCGAGTCAGGTTCGTACCGAAGGAAATAGCCTGATTGCAGAGATTCCCAACGCCGTACTCGCACTGCCTGATACACCCACATTCACAGCAGAAAATCCCACCGAGGATATTGCGGCTGTTCAGGTTGTGCAACAAGGTGGCGATCGCATCCAAGTGAGAGTTGTTGGCAATAATGCCTTCCCCCTGCAAGCAGTGACCTTAAGAGCGGGAAGTCTTGCCTATCGCCTCAACCCGGAAGAGGAAGAACCGGACGAAGAAATTGTGGCGACGGGAACTCAGCCGCGCGGATATCGCGTACCGAATTCCACCACTGGCAGCAGAACAGATACGCCACTCCGGGATTTGCCCTTCTCTGTTCAAGTCGTTCCTCAAGAATTGCTGCGCGATCGTCAGGTACAAAGCGTGAATGAAGCGCTGCAAACGGTTGCAGGAGTGTCACCAGACAATCCATCTTACTCCGCATTTGAAGGAGTCACGATTCGCGGTTTCACAGGACGGAACATCATTCGGAATGGCTTGCGGGATGACACCAATATCACGAACCGCATTGCGATCCCCAACGTTGAGCAAATCGAAGTGTTGAAAGGTCCGGCGGGTGCGCTGTTTAGTCAGGGCGGTCCGGGTGGTACGGTAAATATCGTAACGAAAAAGCCGTTGTCTACACCGCGTTACACGGCTGAAGCCTCGATCGGTAACTTTGATAGCTATGGAGGGTTTCTAGACTTTACAGGACCGCTCAACGACTCTAAAACTGTACTCTATCGTTTTATTGCGGGTGCTTCTACAACTGGGACATTTATCGACTTCTTCGATCGACAAAATCTTGTGATCGCTCCCTCTCTCACTTGGCAAATTAGCCCCGCAACCAGACTAACCTTTGAAGGCGAATATACCCTCTCTGAACAACCGAATGCGCGAGGCTTGCCTGCGATCGGTACAGTTCTACCGAATATCAATGGACAGTTACCTCGAAACCGATTTATTGGTGAGCCAGACGATGAACTTGATCAGAACGATCGTTATACTCTGCGTTTAGGCTATACACTCGAACATCAACTCAGCCCCGATTGGCAATTGCGAAATGCTTTTCGAGCAACACTCCAGCAGGTTCCTCAAAATTCCTTATTCCCCTCAGCCCTGCTTGATGATCAACGCACATTAGAACGGGGATTGTTCAGTACACAAGACCAGTCTCAAGACAACTTTATTCTTGATACTAATGTGGTTGGAACCTTCAAGACAGGAAGCGTGAATCATAAACTATTGTTTGGATTTGACCTGAATCGAGATATTTATGCAGCAAGTAGTCAACAATTTGCCTTAGCTCCGATCGATATCTTCAACCCCGTGTACGGACAGCCACGAGGAGCATTGCTTGGGGAGTTTCCCAGAGAACCGTTTATTACAAACTCCCTGGGCATCTATCTCCAAGACCAGATTGATTTGTTGCCCAATCTAAAATTATTACTCGGTGGTCGATTTGACATTGTGAGCCAAAAGATTGAGTTTGCAGATGGGACGGAATCTTCTCAACAGGACGAAGCGTTCAGCCCACGGGTCGGCTTAGTTTATCAACCCACTGATTCACTCTCGTTGTATGCCAGCTATAGCCGCTCTTTTCTACAAAGTGTCGGCACTGCGTTTGATAATGCACTCTTTCAGCCAGAACGAGGCACTCAATACGAAGTGGGGGTCAAAGCAGACTGGCTCGATCGACGCTTATCCACAACGCTTGCTCTTTACCAAATCACTCGTACTAACGTCTTGACGGAAGATCCCGCTAATCCACCTTTCTCAATTCAGACCGGAGAACAACGAAGTCGTGGGGTTGAACTTGATATCGCAGGCGAGATCGTACCGGGATGGAAGATCGCGGCTGGATATGCCTACACCGATGCTCGGATTACGGCAGACAACACCTTCGCTGTGGGAAACCGGATCAATAATGTGCCAGAACACGCTGTCAGCTTATGGACAACCTATGAGGTTCAATCTGGCTCTCTTCGAGGTTTAGGCTTTGGTCTGGGTCTTTTTTATGTGGGACAGCGACAAGGTGATTTAGATAATTCGTTTCAAGTTCCCAGTTACACTCGCACTGATGCTTCTGTGTTCTATCGTCGAGATAACTATCGCATTGGTTTGAACATTGAGAACTTGTTTGATGTCAGCTATTTTGAGACGGCAGAAAGTCCGCTGCGAGTGTATTACGGCGCTCCTTTTACGATTAGGGGTACAGTTTCCTGGACATTTTAGAATCAATGATGAATCAATCTTGGTGGCAACGCATCGCACTATTTTTAGTCGGGACTCTGATGGTGGTTCTGATACAGAGTTGTAATGCGTTGCTCAGTCAACCCTCGCAAACTCAGGAAGCTGCACCATCCAACTGTCGAATTGTTCAGCATCAACTCGGCAAAAGCTGCATTCCACTGAATCCACAACGAATTGTTGTGATGGATGAGGACAGCTTAGAGATTCTAGTGGCATTGGGGATGAAGCCGATCGCGACCGCAAGAGCAAATCGCACGGGTAATAAAATCGCGCTTCTCAGTGGCAAAATCGATACGATCGTTGAACTGGGAAGGGATGGACAACCGAATCTTGAGAAAATAGTTCAACTAAACCCAGATTTGATCGTTGGGATGTTTTTGGATCAGAACTACAAGTTGCTCTCAGAAATTGCACCTACTGTCTCAATGGATTTTAGTCATGCTGAGTGGAAGAAGACATTGCAGCAATTTGGAGAAGCTTTAAACAAGAATCAAGAAGTTGAAAAATTGTTAGATGCCTATCAACAAAGAGTAAAAGACTTAAGCTCTGTTGTGAAGCAGACGCTTGGTAATACAAAAGTTTCGATCATGCGATTCTACACAACGCTTGAGTTTACACAGTTTATGAATCATCTATCCTTCCCTGGAAGCGTGATTGAAGAACTCAAGTTTGTCAGCATTCCCGAAATTCAGCGTCAATTAAAAGGAACAGACGAAACCTATGTGAATGTGAGCTTAGAGCGAGTAGACTGGCTTGATGCTGATGCAATATTCGTTGCACTTGATCCAGGTGCTGAAAAGAACTTCCAAATTTATGAAAGTAGCCCTTTATGGCAAACATTAAGGGCAATGAAAAATCAGCGCGTCTATAAAGTTGATTCCGGTCATTGGGTTTTTGGAAGCATCCTTTCAGCAAATGCCGTTCTTGATGATGTGAATAAGTATTTAGTTCAGAAACAGAGCAGTTGATTAAACCTACGAGAATGCGATGCGTACTTTTATAATTCTTTGGGTTGGTCAGCTTGTTTCGACGATCGGAACTTACATGACTGGATTTGCCCTCGAACTTTGGGCTTGGGAAACAACAGGGTCTGCAACCTCACTAACGTTGATTGGCTTCTTTTTCCAAGTCCCCCGGATTGTGATCAACTTAATTTCTGGTGTGATTGTCGATCGCTTTAACCGCAAACATCTTATGGTTCTAGGCGATAGCATCGCGGCTCTTTCGACGTTGCTCTTGCTACTTCTATACCTAACGAACAATTTGCAAATCTGGCACTTATACCTGACTACTTCGATTACGAGCGTTTTTAGCCAACTTCAAGAACTGTCTTACTCTGCTTCGATTAGTTTACTTGTTCCTCAACAGCATTACACTCGTGCGAGCAGCATGGGATCAGCATTGCATTATGGCTCGTTGATTTTAGCACCAGCCTTTGCAGCGAGTCTTTATACGATCGTCGGAGTCGCTGGCATTTTAAGCATTGATAGCCTAACTTTTCTGATTGCGATCGCAACTCTTCTCACTCGCAAAATTCCGCAACCCGAAAAGCCTGAACAGTCCGTTAGATTGAATTTTCGACGGGATCTAATGTTTGGCTTTCGCTTTCTGCTGTCCCATGCTTCCCTCCGCAATCTACTCGCTTTAATGCTTCCTTTCTGGTTTGTGCATGATCTTGGCGAAGCACTCTACACTCCCATGGTTTTGGCAAGAACAAACGGGGGTGCAGCAGTCTTAGGGCAAATTGGCACAGCAGCTGGAATCGGTGGCGTGACAGGCGCGATCATAGTCAGCATTTGGGGAGGTTTTAAACAACCCATCCGAGGCGTACTAAGTGGGATCATTGGCGCAGGATTCAGTAAAATGACCGTGGGATTAGGGCGAGTTCCTCAAGTATGGCTCCCGGCTCAGTTCTGCTCTTCGTTTAACTTTCCATTAATGAATAGCTCGGAAACTGCAATCTGGATGACGAAAGTTAGCCCAGAAGCGCAAGGAAGAGTGTTTGCGGCGAATTCGTTTTTAGTTCAGTGCTTGTCAGCGATCGCTGCACTCATTGCAGGTCCTCTGGGCGATCGCATTGTTGAACCTGCAATGATTTCCTCTACAGGTTTAGCAAAATGGATCTTCGGCTCAAGTCCCGGAGCGGGTTTTGCGTTGATTTATACAGCTTGTGCCCTGAGTATGATTGCGATCGGCTCCTATGGCTATTTCTCGCTTATCTACAATGAACAGACTTAACGGTATGTTCTCTCACAAAAAAAGTTTCACTAGACGATACCCCTTAAACTCATGACAAAACATACCTTATTCGTTTGCAAATCTTGCCACTGCTCAGAAGAGCTATCAGAAGATCAACTTAGAGATGGAACTCGTTTACTAGAGCAGATCCAAGCATTATCTGAAGACAACATTGCATCATCAGAGCTAGAGATTCAGCCAGTCGGATGTTTGTGGGCGTGTCATCATGGTTGCGTTGCTGCGATCGCTAGTCCAGAAAAACCCACCTTCCTGTTTACTAAGCTGCCACCCGATGACAGTGCCCAATCCTTACTCGAATTTGCTCAACACTACATTCAACGGGATAAGGGTACAGTGCCGTGGAAAAAAATTCCTGAACAGTTGAAATCTTTGATCGCCCGTATTCCTTCCGTTCTTGCACCGTATTCCGAGGAAGACGAGGAATAATTCTACCGATTGCGAATGAGAAGATAGAGAAAGAAAGGCGCACCGATCGCGGCTGTCACGACTCCACAAGGTAGTTCGATCGGTGCAAACACCGTTCTCCCCACAAAATCAGCGAACACCACTAACAAACCCCCAATGAGTGCAGAGATCGGCAGTAATTCTTCATGTCGATTGCCCACAATCTGCCGCCCCATATGCGGTGCAATCAACCCAACAAATGCGATCGTTCCCGCAGTTGCGACTGATGCCCCCGCTAATCCTACAGCAACAATGACTAGCAATCCTCGCTGCCATTCGACTCGACTGCCTAATCCCTTCGCAATGTCTTCTCCTAAGTTCAACACATTGAGATGCCTTGCTAACCCAAATGCAGCAGGCACAAGAACAATCAGCCAGGGGAGAAACGAAAAGAACTGTTCCCAAGTTCGACCATAAACACTACCTGCTAACCAAACTAATGCTTGACTAACATCATAGATTGAGCCGAACGTGATGAGTAAACTTGTGAAGGCACTTGCGATCGCAGAGAGTCCAATCCCCATCAAAATTAAAAGAGTCGGTGAGCTTCCCCTATTCCAAGCCAATCCATAGATTAACGTCGCCATTACTGCCGCACCTGCAAACGCAGAAAACGGAAGTGCATAAACGGGCGCATCTGGAAACAAAACAATCACCGAAACTGCTGCCAGACTTGCTCCAGTATTGATTCCAATGATGCTAGGGTCAGCAAGTGGGTTGCGCGTTAAACCTTGAAAGATTGTGCCTGAAACCGAGAGCGCCACTCCAACCATGAATGCGACCAGCGTTCGAGGCAAACGTAAGGTATGAATGACAAACGCATGATCCGGGTTGCCTGTATCAACACCAAACAAGGTTCTGATGATGTCGAAGACGGCGATCGAGTATTCCCCCCGTCCCACATTCAGCACAATTGCAGCAAATCCAATAACTAACAAAAAGGCAGCGATCGCGGGCACTCGTCGATCAATCCGAAAGGACAGCACAGGAGAACGCCAATCGCTCATTTTTTCACCTTCGATTTTGCAAGATAGACAAAGAACGGCGCACCGACGATCGCTGTCATCACGCCGACAGGGAGTTCTTGAGGCTTTAATAACACTCGTGCCGCAATATCTGACACTAACAATAGAATTGCTCCAAGGATAGCTGAGTAGGGCAAAATCCAGCGATAGTCAGTCTTGATGAAGAACTTGACCATGTGAGGGACAACTAAGCCGATAAAGCCGATCGGACCTGCGATCGCAACCGAACTTCCTGCTAATAGAACGACGCTCGTAGCCGTTAGAAGCTTCACCCAAAGGGTCTGCTGTCCCAAACTTGTTGCAACTTCCTCACCTAAACTGATTGTTGTAATTTGCCGACTGAGCAGGAATGCAAGCAACAATCCAGCACCCAAAAACGGTAGAACCTGCAAGAATAAATCGAAATCCCGTCCTGCTAATGATCCTGCTAACCAAAAGCGAATTTCTTCAAGCGTGCGCTGGCTCACAATCAGAATGCCAGTCGTGATTGAAGAAATCAAGGCAGACATCGCGGCTCCTGCAACGGTCAGATTGAGCGGAGTTGCGCCGCCTCGTCCGAGTGTACCGAGAAAGTAAACCAGAATGGCTGCGATCGCGGCTCCCAGAAATGCCGCTCCCGCATAAACCGTTAACGAGGAACTGCCGAAGAGAAACAAACTCATGACAACCGCTAAAGCGCCGCCTGCTTCAATGCCTAAGATGCCAGTTTCCGCTAATGGGTTGCGGGTTAGACCTTGCATCAATGCACCGGAGACAGCCAAAGCAGCACCGACGGAGAGAGCAATCAGCGATCGCGGTAATCTTACAGTTTGAATCACTAAATGATCAAACGAGTGATCGAAGGTCGTGAAAGATTCCAGGATGGTCGGCAAGGAAATATCTCTCGCACCCAGCGTCACACTGTAAATCAGAATGATTATCAGGACGCTTGTACTCAAACCAAGTCCTAGTACAGGTAAAACCGGGAACTTAAAGGGTTTAGGAAGGATGGAAGTCATCGTAAAAGAAGACTCTCATTGCAAATAAGTCCTAATTGTACCTGTTTATGTGCAAAAAACAAGGGCGAATTGAATCAGCAAACTTAGGATTGGATTGAGCAGATTCTTACAGGCTGCATTGTTATCATTGGTTACACCCCTTCTGTCCTGCTGGCTGTGTGATGCGATTGCTTCAAACGCGCTCGCGGAATCGTTGATTGAGAAGCCCAATTGCCATTGTTTTCTGGGTTCTTGATTGTGGATTATTTTAGTTGGAATGGAGTGTACTGACCGCCTAGACCTTCAACGATCGCTTTTGTGTTGGCAATCAGCATGGTTTGATATGTCCCACCACTGCTATTTGGCTCACCGAGTCCATCGGCATAAATTTCTTCTTCGGAAACTTTGACTTTTGCTTCTTTGGCGACTGTTTTAATCAATTGCGGATTCACCGAAAGTTCAGCGTAGATGGTGGGGACTTGCTTTTCCTGAATTTCTTCTACTAGCGCTTTAACATTCGCAGCCGTGGGCTTTTCTTCGGTGCTAATTCCTTCTAGTGCTGCGACCGGTATTCCATAAGCCTTTGAATAATAGCCTAATGCGTCATGGGTGGTGACTAAAGTTTTAGAAGCTTGTGGAATGGTGCCAATCTGAGATTTAATCCAGCGATCAATTTGACCAATCTCAGAGGTTACTTTCTTCGTGTTTTCGTTGTACAGTGCCGCATTGTTCGGAGCCACTTTCGAGAGGCTGTCTCGAATCACTTCAGCCATTCGCATCCCATTTTGAGCATTGTGCCAGACGTGCGGATCAGTCTCGGTTTTTCCGTCTTCCTCGAACTTTTCTGGATTGGGGACTGCAAGCTCATTCACTGCTACTTTGGGAGCCTGAGTTGATGAAGCTTGAATCAATCGAATCAGCGTCGATTCAAAGTTGTAACCGCCATACAACACTAAATTTGCTTGTTCAATGGCTTTGCGATCGTCAGGAGTTGCTTGATAGACATGAGGATCTGCACCCGGTTTGACTAAACAAGTAAGATTTACGGTTGCAGCAGCAATCTGTTTAGTTAAATCACACAAGATTGTATTGGTTGCAACTACTTTGGGTCGGTTTTCTGGTGCGGGTGAAGCTTGAGTGGTTGATTGTGGTGCTTGAGTGGTGGGAGGCGATTGAGCGGTGCAGGCAGTGAGACTACTAAACGCAACTGCGATGGTTGCCAGTGTCCAGCGCAAACGAGATTTATCCATACTTTTTTAACGTCTAGAGTTTGCTCATTAATCTTATAATGATAATCGTTCTCATTCAAAACAAAGCTAAATGAATGTTAAAGGTTCAGCAGCTTAGTGATGTAGAAAAGTCTTGAAAGAGCTAATGTGTCGTGAGTCTCAATGAGACAAAGGTGGCTTGGGCGGGGCAAATTATGAGATGCTCAAGTTCCTACACCAAAGCAGCCCTATGCAGTTGCCCCATCTGTATCGTGAACTAAGTGAACAATTCCGTCAATGGATGCACCCGCGTGACCAACGCCATCTAGAAGGTGTGTCCGAAGCAGTTGCTGCAATTCTCCAATCCGGGAGCGCTTGCTTGAACCATTGGCTGCCCTACCTCAGTCATAGAGGTTGCACCGCTCGTAGCCACCATGCTCGCTTGAACTATCTGTTGACCAATCCAGCGGTCGATACTGAAACGTTCTATGCACCGTTACTTGAACAACTGCTACAAACCTTCGCAGGTGCGGACATGCGGTTAACGCTCGATACCAGTCTGCTGTGGGATCGGTTTTGCTGGATTGGCGTGTGTTTGGTCTGGGGAGGACGCTCGTTTACTTTGGCACAAATAGTCCTAGAACATGGCAGCGCGACCGTTGCCTTTGATGCCTATCGCCCGGTCTTAGAACAAGCCCTCACCTTGCTCCCACCCGATTGCCGCGTGACCTTGCTGGCAGACCGTGGCTTTGAGCATGGCGAGTTGATCCGATGGTGCAATCAGCAACAGTGGGACTGGTCGATTCGCGCTAAAAGCAATCTGTCGATTCTGCTGGCTTCGGGGGTGTCTCAGTCCGTCGCTCAATTGCTGCCGCCTGTTGAGCAAGCTTACCTGTTCCCGAACGTGACGATTTTGGAAAACATTGAGTGCCATCTCGCGACTGCCAAACTTCCCGATGTGTCAGAATCTTGGGCAGTCCTCAGCAGTCAACCGCCATCCTTACAGACGTTTGAGCGCTACGGGCAGCGATTTGGCGGCATCGAACCGCATATCAAGGATTACAAATCGGCAGCTTTTGACATCATTCCCTCGCATCTGCGTGACGCAACTGCACTGACCGGGTTATTCATGCTGCTAGATATTGCTACCCTGGTGGCTTTAGTTTTAGGCTTCTTACTCGTGCGTTGCGGTCAACGTCAAACGCTCGATGCCCATCCAGAGCGAGGCTTGAGTTTTCTGCAACTGGGGTTACGCTATCTGCACCAACTTCGCCATTTGGGACAATCTTTGCCACTCCTAGAACCCCTGCCTCGGTGCAGTCCGCCTGCGGCTTGTGCCTCATCCAGTAAGCGCGATTGTTTAAATTGTCGGATTCAGTTCTCGAAAGTTACTACTTTTCGATTCTCATCTTGAGACTGCAAGAAGTTTTCTACATCACTAAGGGTTCAGCAGTTAGCAGTTAGCTATCGAGGAGTGCGCGGACTCGATGCGGTCAGCTTCTCGATTCAAGCGGGGGAGTTGGTGGGAGTCGTTGGTCCGAATGGAGCCGGAAAAAGTACGATGCTGAAAGCGATGTTAGGTCTAATTCCTACTGAGAGTGGAAAGGTCGAGTATTGTACTTGTCCATTGCACCGTCAGCTAGAGAAAGTGGCGTACATTTCGCAACGATCGCAGATCGATTGGGACTATCCGATCACCGTTTGGAATGTGGTCTTAATGGCAAGAACTCGCTCTCTTGGTTGGTTTCGCAGTCCGGGTCGTTCTACAAAGGAACTAGTCAAAGCAGCATTAACGCGAGTTGAAATGTTCGATTTGCGACATCGCCGGATTGGAGAGCTATCGGGCGGACAGCAGCAGCGAGTGTTTTTGGCTCGTGCTTTAGCACAGCAAGCAGATTTGTTCTTGTTCGATGAACCCTTTACGGGCGTGGACAAGAAAACGGAAAGCATTATTTTCAGCGTGTTTGAGGAACTGCGATCGCAAGGCAAAATTCTCTTGATTAGCACTCACGAATGGGGACAAGCCCTCTCACAGCTCGATCGCTTATTTCTACTGAATCAACGCCTGATTGCTCAGGGAACACCGCAAGAGGTCATGACGGCTGAGAATTTGCGTCAAGCTTACGGAACTCACATTCCATTTCATCAAGATTTTGACTCTACATTAATGTGCTGATGCTCCAATTTTTAACAGAACCGCTTGGGTTTGAATTTATGCGAAATGCGATTGCGATCGGGCTAATGGTTGGACTACTGTGTCCTGTCGTAGGTAGTTATTTAATTGTTCAACGCATGGCACTGTTTGGCGATGTGGTTGCTCATTGTGTTCTGCCTGGACTTTCGCTCTCATTCTTTCTCGGTATTGATATTTTAATCGGGGCATTTGGGGCGGGAATTTTGGGTGCGACCTTGATTGCTTGGATACGATCGCAGAGTCGTGTGAAAGCCGACGCAGCGATGGCGCTGACTTTCTCGACTTTCTTTGCGCTCGGAGTCACGTTAATCACAGTGCTAAAAAACAAACTCGACTTGGATAGTTTCTTGTTTGGCGATATTTTAGGAGTGACGATCGCAGATGTTCAACGAACCTTAGTGATTGTATTGATCATTCTTTGCATTGTGCGATTGTTCTACAAAGAAATGCTGTTTTACACTTTTGATCAGACCGGCGCTCAAGCGATCGGATTACCCATTAACCTCATCTATTTTGCATTCATGTCAGCGATTACGCTCACTATCATTGTGAGTATGAAAGCAGTTGGCGTAATTTTGGTGATCTCAATGTTAGTCGGTCCTGCGCTCAGTGCTTATCTGATGGTGAAGGAACTCCATCACATGATGCTACTGGGAGCATTGATTGGAATGTTTGCTTCTGTCACCGGAATTTACATCAGCTACTATCAGAATCTACCGTCAGGACCTGCGATCGTATTAGTTTCATCGGCACTATTCTTGCTATCGCTGCTTTTCAGCCCATCTCAAGGAATTCTGACTCGCTCTAGAAGACTGAGCAAGCAAGATTAAGTGCACTCCCGTTTACTTGAGCAGAAGTCTAGCGTCGCTTGAATCCCTGACCGCGTGAAGATTGTGTCCAGATGAGGACTTCACCTTGCTGTCCCCCTGCGGCAAGGTAGCTTCCTTGAGGATGCCATGCAAGACAAGAAAATCCCTCAGATGTGCCCTCTATAACTTGTGTCATTGAGGTTGCTTGCCACCAGAGAAC
>JALOOO010000253.1 GCA_025454375.1 Leptolyngbya sp. Prado105
AGGAACCGTTTGAGCCGATCGAAACGGGTCGTGTGAAGATGTATTGCTGCGGCGTGACCGTGTATGACTTTTGCCATTTAGGACATGCTCGATCGTATATTGCCTGGGATACCATCAGACGATATCTGACCTGGAGCGGCTATAAAGTCCGCTATGTGCAGAATTTTACCGATATCGATGACAAAATTCTCAGACGTGCTAGAGAAGAAGGCTCAAGCATGGAAGCCGTAGCAGAACGCAATATCGAGCTTTATTTCGAGGATATGCGGCGATTGAATATTCTCGATGCTGACGATTATCCGCGTGCAACGAATACGATCGACGGGATCAAACGCTTAATTCACGAATTAGAGCAAAAAAAAATTGCCTATGCCGCAGATGGCGATGTCTACTATGCCGTGCAGCAAGATCAAGAATATGGCAAACTCTCAGGTCGCAAATTAGAAGACATGCAGGCGGGCGCAAGCGGACGGGTTGACGACGAAGAACCCAAAAAGCGCTATCCGTTTGATTTTGCCCTGTGGAAGGGTGCGAAACCGGGCGAACCTGCGTGGGATTCGCCTTGGGGTAAAGGTCGCCCCGGCTGGCATATTGAATGCTCGGCAATGGTAAGGGAATTTTTGGGAGAAACGATCGATATTCATGTGGGCGGTTCGGATCTTATTTTTCCACATCACGAGAATGAAATAGCTCAATCAGAAGCCGCAACGGGCAAATCCCTGGCGAACTACTGGCTTCACAATGGCATGGTCAATGTCGATGGTGAAAAAATGTCCAAGTCGCTGGGCAACTTCACCACGATTCGCGACTTGCTTGATAAAAAAGGCATCGATCCGATGGTGATTCGGTTCTTTGTGCTGCAAGCGAGTTATCGAAAACCGATCGATTTTACAAAAGACGCGCTAATAGCGGCTCAAAACGGTTGGGATACATTAAAAGATGGACTGCTATTTGGGCTTAAACTAAACTTAACGACCGATGCTGAAATCGATCGAGCTTCTCAGACGGTGCAAGAATTCCAGAGCGCAATGGATGACGATTTCAATACATCAGGGGCATTAGCGGCTCTATTCCCGGTTGCAAAAGAGCTACAGAGACAAAGCAATATTTTCGTACATCAAGGCAAAACTGATACAGAGCCAGAGATTTTACTTTCACAGTGGAAAGTATTAGTCGAACTTGCGAAAATTTTGGGGTTAGCGGCAGAACCTGAGGAAACCCGGTCTGGCGGATTATCAGACGATGAGATCGAAGCGCTCGTGCAGCAGCGCAAAGCTGCCAAGAAAGCCAAGAACTTTGCCGAAGCCGATCGCATTCGCACCGACCTACAAGCCCAAGGCATCACATTAATTGATAAACCAGGAGGCGAGGTCATCTGGCATCGGTAGACCCACTCATCTAACTCAACATTGCCTTGCTAGACTGAAAATCGTGTCTATAATGACTAATCTCTGCTTACAATAAATCCTTAAGTCCTGAATTCATCTACGCTCCATGATTTCTCAACTCACACAATTCCTGAATGCCCTGGAGATACCCGCCGATTGGATCGGACTCCGAGCAACCAAGGAATCATCTACCACTCGTTCTGTACGCGATCGCGTCCCTGAAAACAACGGCTCATCTCTTACCCAGGGTGTGATGGTCGAAGTCCTCATCAAGGGGCAAATTGGCTACGCCGCTACAAATTTAGTCACCTTAGAAGGGATTCGAGCAGCAGCAGCACGAGCCTATCGACAGGCACTTGCCGCTTCAGACTGGAATATCTATTCAACCTCGATCGCGGCGCGTCCTAAGGTCGTCGGTCAATATGTTTCACCCTTGCTGAAGCCCTTCGACGCACTCAGTCCGGGCGAGATCAACGAGATTCTGACCAAGATTACGCAAGAGTTAAAGCGCTCCAACCAGATCGTTCAAACCAGTGCAACAGCACTCACAACCGAGACAGAAACCTGGTTTGTCAGCACGAACGGATCAGAAGTCTACCAGCACTTTTTCCGAATTGGAACCGATTACGCTGCGACGGCTCAAGCAGGCTCAGTTGTTCAACGTCGCACCAATAACGGTTGGCTTGCTGCTTGCTACCAAGGTGGATTAGAGTATTTCGTCACCCCAGAACTTTGGCATCGAGTCCAGCAAGTTGGAGAACAAGCGATCGAGCTTCTCACTGCCGAAGAATGTCCCAGTGAGACAACAACCTTAGTTCTCGCACCGGATCAAATGCTGCTGCAAATTCATGAAAGCGTCGGGCATCCCTTAGAACTCGATCGCATTCTCGGCGACGAGCGCAACTATGCAGGCGGTAGCTTTGTCAAACTCCAGGATTTTGGCAATCTGGTCTACGGTTCACCCTTGATGAATATCACTTTTGATCCAACGGTTTCAGGCGAATTTGCCAGCTACAGTTTCGATGACACAGGCGCACCTGCCACTCGCGAATTCTTGATCAAAGATGGCATCCTTCTGCGCGGACTCGGCAGCCTCGAAAGCCAAGCCAGAACAGGGGTAAAAGGGGTCGCCTGTGCGCGGGCTTCTTCTTGGAATCGTCCACCCATCGATCGCATGGCAAATCTCAATCTCGAACCTGGGACAAAAAGCTTCGACGAGATGATTGCAGGGATTGATCGTGGAATTTACATGGAATCAAATCGCTCCTGGTCGATCGACGATCAGCGTCACAAATTCCAATTTAGCTGTGAATATGCCAAACGCATCGAAAACGGCAAACTCACGACGACCTTGCGAAATCCGAATTATCGCAGTATTACGCCTCAGTTTTGGGGAGGCTTAGTCGAGGTGGGCAATCGCTCAACCTGGCAAATGTACGGAACGCCCATGTGTGGAAAAGGCGAACCCAATCAAGCAATCACCGTCGGGCATGGTTCTGCGATCGCAGTGTTTGCAAATATCGAAGTGTTTGGCGGGGGCGCATAGACTCATGTTAGAGAATAGTTTTAACCAACTCGTTGAAGAGATTCGCAACCAGTTAAAGCCAGAGGAGCAATTTACACTCACGTTAAACTGTGAACAAAGTCAGTTCACGCGATTCAATCATGCAAAAGTTCGGCAAACGGGAACCGTCAATGATGGCAGTATCCAGCTTGTCTTGATCCGCAATCAGCGCAGTAGCTATCGAGAATTTCCCTTTACGGGCAACCTTGAATTCGATCGTCAAATTGCAAGTGATGCGATCGCGCTGCTCCGAGAAGAAGTCCCCCAGCTTCCAGAAAATCCTTATCTAGTTCTGCCTTCAGGCAATAACACGAGCCGAGAATCGTACTCTGGCAAGCTAATTGAAGCCGATAAAGTTGTCTCGACCCTGCTGGCGATCGTTTCAGATTTAGACTTTGCTGGAATCTATGCAGCCGGGTCAGTGATTCGAGCATATGCGGATTCAGTTGGACAACAGCATTGGTTTGAAACCGATTCGTATTCGCTAGATTACTCACTTTTTACAACAGATGGGCAAGCAGTAAAAGGAACGCTAGCAGGATCAGATTGGGACGCATTGGGATATCAATCTCGAATTGAAGAATCCCGCGCTCAGTTAGCATTAATGTCTAACACTCCAAAACCAATTCAGCGGGGACAATACCGCACCTATCTCGCGCCTGCTGCGATCGCGGAACTGATGACGATGCTTTCTTGGGGTGGAATTAGCGAAGCTTCTCACCAACAAGGCGGCAGTTGCTTTAGTGCGATGCGTCGAGGCGAGAAAAAGCTCTCACCCAAATTCACGCTGCAAGAGAACTTCAAATCTGGCTTAGTCCCCAGATTCAACGAGTTGGGTGAAGTCGCACCCTTAGAACTTCCCCTGATCGAATCGGGTGAGCTAATCAACATGCTTACATCGTCTGCAACCGCGAAAGAATATGGACTTGAAGCGAATGGCGCAACGCAAGGCGAAGAACTGAGATCGCCTGAAATTCTTCCGGGTGAGTTAGCCCACGATTCAATCTTAAAAACTCTCGATACCGGACTGTATCTCTCGAATTTGCATTACTTAAATTGGAGCGATCGCCCCACAGGGCGCATTACTGGAATGACTCGGTATGCTTGTTTCTGGGTGGAGAACGGTGAAATTGTTGCCCCGATCGAGAATCTCAGATTCGATGACAGTCTCTATCAATTTTGGGGTGAGAATCTAGTCGCCTTGACAAATTTCCAAGAATTCATTCCTGAAGTTGGAACCTATGAACATCGCAATCTAGGTGGCGTTCATGTTCCCGGAATGATTGTTGAGGATTTCACTTATACGCTCTAAAAATTTATCAATCCTTATCCAAGAAATCCCCGATGCGTTCGGGGTATTTTTTGGATCAAAACTCCTGATAGAATTCTCTCAGAACAAGAAACGTCCCCTTTGAGATTACAGTTGTTGTTTATTGAGTTCTAGAAATTATGACCATTGAAACCACATCCTCGCTTTATGATCGCCTAGGCGGCGTTTATAGTATTGCAGCTGTTGTCGATGATTTTATTGATCGAGTCATGAACGATCCAGCACTCAATGCGAATCCTTTAGTAGACGAAGCTCATCACCGGGTTTCTCGATCAGGATTTAAGTATCTGGTGACCGAAATGATGTGCTGGGCAACAGGCGGACCTCAGCAGTATAGTGGTCGATCGATGTCTGCCTCTCATTCACACTTGAAGATCACGCCTGCTGAATGGGATGCCTTCATGGCAGATTTTCATCAGTCTTTCGATAAATTTAATGTGCCTGACCAAGAGCGTGCCGAAGTTGAAGCAATTATTCTTAGTACGCGCAAAGATATCGTGATTGAGCCAGTCGCAGTCTAGCGCTTCTCAAACCTTGGTTTTGCGACAACTGCAATTCCTAGCACTCGAATTTGGTGCCGATGTAAAACTTGGATCGCAGCCCGTGCAGTCGCCCCAGTAGTGTGGATATCATCGATTAGCAGAACAGGGCGATTTTGCTTGATGCCTTTCCCTAAATCAAAGGCTTGCGTCAAGGTTTGCTCTCGATCCTGAGGGGATAATCCAAACAACGCCTCAGTCGCTCGAACACGCCGCAATCCACTTGGGTGATGACTGTCCCCAGTCATTTGGCAAAATGCGCGTGAAATTAGCTCCGCCTGGTTATAACCACGCTGCTTTTGCTTCTCAAGGTGCATCGGAATTGGAATCACCGTGAGCTTGCCAGACTGTAATTTTGCTGCGATCCACGATCGAGCAAGCGCTTCACCTAGTAAAATTCCTAACTCAGGATGACGATCATACTTTAAGGCTGCAAGGGTGCGTTTGAGCGTATCGGTATAGTCTCCCCAAGCAAAAATTCGCTGTTGCCAAAATTCAGTAGGATTTGTCAATTGATCTCGTTCTAGTCGTCGCTGACAATCGACACAGAGATACTTTGCGGTAGCGCGATCGCATAACGGGCAAGATCTTTGCAAAATCAGACTTAAGACCTCGTTAAACATCAGGCTCCACCAGAAAAATCGCTCTTAACGTTCCCAAACATTCATTTATTCTGATCAATTCCAGATTGCCCAATCGCGTCTCTTACAATTTGAAATCATCTTTGAGAGTTCTGGGCTGTGGATACTCTGTTCTCACTGAATCAAATTGAAGCTCAACATTTGTGCAGGGTTGGAGAACAGGCTCAACAACTCAGCGTCATCGCACAACAAGATTTTCCCGTCATCTCCACGATCGTTCTCACAGCCGATCGATTTCGCAATTTTCTCGAAACGATTCACTGGCTTCAGCCGCTGTTTGCTGATTTGCCTTACTCTTCACTCCGTCTAAATCTTGAAGACTCCCAGCAACTTCAATCGATCGCTCGCCAAATTCGCCAAACCATTCAGCACGCTGAACTCCCAGAAGCTTGGCTAACTGAACTGAGCCAAGCGATCGCCAAATTTCCGACCTTGAGTGATCCTGCGGCTGTGATTCTCCGCCCGTCTCTGTTTATGAAAGAGACTGAAGTTTCCACCGATGAACTGTCTCGCTTGTTTGAACCCCAAATCTGTTGGAGCGATCAGCAGAGTTTGGCAATCGCGCTCAAGACGCTCTGGGCAGAACTTTTTCGAGCGCGAAATTTAGTCTATTGGCAAAGTGCTAAGCTCGAACTGCATCAAATTCAATTCGCCGTGATCATTCAGCCTATTGGAGACGCGATCGCATCTGGAGCATTACATCCCCATTTATCCGGGTGGGAATTAACCGCAACTCGTGGATTAGAAATGGCGATCGCACGCGGCGAAGTCTATCCCGAAATTTATCAAATCGAGCGCGATCAAATTCGGTTTCAAAAAGCGGGGAGACAAACGATCGCCTATCAGATTCAAGCAGGGACAGAAACGCCGTTGACGCGCTTAACGATTGATCATACGTCTAAAATTTTGCAACCAACCCAGCGCGAAGCCTTGCTTTCATTGACTCAAAAAATCCAGGCTCCTGTTGTCTTGGAGTGGCAGTTTTACGGGTCGCAACTTTACCTCACCCAAGTGCATCCGAGTATTCCGAGCGTGAATGAAATGCCTTCTCCTCAACACCCTACTGAAGCAATCCTTGCCTCTGGACTAGCTGCCGCTCCAGGAATTGCTACTGCGCCTGCTTTTGTCCTCACCCATCTGCAACTTCCCGATGCCCCAATCCCAAAGGGATCAATTTTAGTCACGCCGATGATCTTGCCCAGTTGGGTGCCGCTGCTCAAGCATGTCGCTGCGATCGTGTCCGAACAAGGGGGCATGACGAGTCACGGAGCGATTTTGGCACGTGAATTAGGCATCCCTGCGATCGTCGGTGCGGTAGGGGTCACCCATCATCTTCAGACCGGAGACACGATTCTGGTGAATGGCAATACGGGTTCAATTGAACGGGCTACTCAGTCTCAATCTCTGCCAAATTCGATTCCACAGCGTGCGAGTTGGACTGTGAATGCAACTCAGTTAATGTTAAATCTCAGCCAAACGGATTCGATCGAGCGGGCAGCGACTCTAGAAATTGATGGAGTTGGATTGTTGCGATCGGAGTTGATGCTAGGCGGAAAGTTAGACGCTCAACTGTCAGATCAGATTCAGCATTTTGCGCGATCGTTTGCGCCGCGTCCTGTTTTTTACCGCAGTTTGGATCTGCGATCGCATGAATTTCAGACGGCATCCGAAGTGAATCCGATGCTTGGAATGCGCGGCACATTTAGTTATATGCAAAATCCTGAGTCGTTTGATCTAGAACTCACCGCATTAAAACAAGCGATCGAGTCTGGCTGTTCTAATTTGCGATTAATTCTGCCATTTGTGCGAACGGTTGAAGAATTTATCTTTTGCCGTCGTCGAATTGAGCGATTTGAATTAGCGTTACCCGTTTGGATTATGGCAGAAGTTCCTTCTGTAGTCTTTTTACTGCCTGATTATGTCCAAGCTAGGAGTCGATCGCGATCAGAGTGCGATGGCAAAAGGCTTTGATGAATCGCATCCTGCTGTCATGAGTGCGATCGCTCAATTGATCCAAACTGCGCATCGCTTAAAAATTCCTTGTTCGATTTCAACTCAAGCGGTTCTGAGTGCTGAATTGGTCGATCGCTTAGTGGAATGGGGAATTGATGCGATTTCAGTCAATCTTTCTGCGGCAGAAACGGCAAATCGCGCGATCGCCCGAGCAGAAAAGCGATTAATTTTGCGCAATCTCAGTCAGCAAACTTAATCAGTCATGAGGTCATTTTGTTCAATCTACAAACGCACAAGGCTCGCTAAAATAGATCTGTTGCTTGTGAAATTACTATGCCTCCTCGTTGGTCTCGAATTCCCGATCGCAAAGATGCTGACTTTCGCCAACTCGACGATCGCATGACTTTTGCGACGCATGTTGCGCTCTTTGCTGCTGCAAACTCTGGCATGTGGTTTTTCAAAATTGTGCAGGATGTCGATTGGTCATGGTCGGTCTGGGTCACGAGTGCTTGGGCAATGGGTTTAATCGCTCATGCCATCTATATCTTCGCGATCGCAGACTATTCTGAACCCGTTGTAGCGACCTCTCAAGCCAAAGGCTTTAAACCTAAAGATAAACCCGCAAAATCAACCAAGAGGTAGGAGAATTTGGCATCGTAGATTCAGTACGGTTTGAAAGTTGAACCCTGAACGAGTCCTATGGCAAATCCCTCAACCTCAGAAGCGATCGAAGCTTTAGCGGCTGAAATCGGTGAATCAGTATATATCGATATCGCAAAATGGCATCTCTATCTCAATGATGCGCATTTGCATACGGTTTTGGCAGAGCGACTGTTTTCGCTCGTCTCTGGTGGTGCGTCGATTCAAGAAGATGACGTGCTGAAAATTGTGCAAAGCATTCCTGTCAAAGTCGGTGGCGGAAAGCACGAAATTCCTTTGCTCGATCTTCTGCCGATGCAGTGCCAGGTCAGCTTGATGGATACATTAGAAGAGTTTCAGCGCAATCTCTAAGTTTGCCGAAGCGGAATTTGAATCAGAAATTCAGTCCCCTCTCCCTCCGTTGGGAAGCATTCTAGTTTCCCATGGTGCTTCTCAACTATTAGCTTCTCAACAATTAATTGATAACTTTCTTTGACATACTCCCCCGCTTGAAAGACGGGGGATTCTAAGGTCAAACAGCAACAGCAGGCGAAGCCTGTCTAACATTGCCTAACTTAGCGGTCGATGCCCCAACCGCACAAATATTTATCGCGGCGTTCTC
>JALOOO010000254.1 GCA_025454375.1 Leptolyngbya sp. Prado105
TAAAGGGCAGTCGGAGCAAAAGGAACACGACGCCGCAGCATGTATTCCCGGACGCCCAAAATAATCGTCTATATCGTTATTAACTACCTCGGATTACAAGACGACATCGCCAACACTTGTAGATTGCTCAAGTCGTCGATTGGGTGGGATGTGCAGCCTTAGCCCAGATTTCTGCACAGCGAGCATTCCATCCGGTTCTTGCTGGACGATTTTCCAACCTCGATCGTAGTATCCAGTTCCAGCATTACTCTGCTTTAAGGTCTCGATGAATTGAAGATCTGATCCCTGTACTCGATTGTTGATGAGTGGCGCATTGGGTTCAATTGATACCGCCACTTCTCGACTAAAATACACGCGATACAGTAAATCTTGTAATTCTGATTGGAGATAGCGGTGTTGAATCTCGATCGATAACTGTTCAAAACGCTGAATAAATTCTGAACTAGGTGGATTGCTCGGATAATCCACGTGGCTGACATGATGAGAATTAATTTGAATCTTCTCAACAATATCCTGTAGCGTTTCGGCTATTGTTTCCATACTCATTCCCAAAAATTGTGCTGATGGCTTGTTCTGGTTGACACAAAAGCGTTTTGGCGACTTGTAGCTTAACAATATCACCATTATCAAACGCCTCAAAATGCTCCAGCTTAATCTGAATCATCTCGATCAAAATCGCTCCCGCAAACTGCAACGATCGCGCTAAAAACCCGTCTCCCACGTCAGGGAACTCCGCCAAATAAGCCTGCTGCATCGCAACCAAACTTGGCTGTAACTGTGAAATCGGCACAACCGCTAACCGCAGCATACTCGTCAAATCCAACCCCTTGTGAATCACCAAACTCCGCAACCAAATCCTCAAATAATGGGCGATCACAGTTCCCAAATCAAACGCCGGATCACCCCAGCCAAACTTCTCCCAATCAATGATCCGAATCTCGCCTGACTCAGGCTGAACGAGCACATTTTCAAGCCGCAAATCCTGATGCACTAGACAACAAGGATTCCAGGTCTGTTTGAGTTGAGCGATCGCCGTTGCCAAACTCTCAAACCGTTGATACATTCGATAAAACTCTAAGCTCTCCCTTCGCACATTCTGAAACACCGAAACCCCGATCCGTTCTAATCCATAGAGAATCCTAGGCACATGATCTATCTCTGGATCGAGTTGGGTTAAAAAAGCTTGGTACTTTGCTTGATTCAATGTCGATCGATGAAGACGTGCGAGTACTGTTCCTAACTCTGCGGCAATCTCAACCGGGAAGCTTTTACGCTCATAGAAATCATACAAATCACAGTAATCCGACAAATACTCGAAGACCGTAATTGAACGATCGAGATCAACATGAATCGGTTCTACAATCCACTGCTGAATCGCAAGCTCTGGAAAAGACCGTAAGAATTGTTGCAAATACCATTCTTGTTTAAATTCATTATTTGTTCGTTCTCGGATATCGAATCGTTCTTGTTTGACCAAGAACGCAACTTGATTCTGAAACTTAACGAATAAATTAAAATTCTTTCCTGATTTTGGCTGAATGTCTTGAAGTGAAGCAAGATTTAAATCATAAATCTGATGCTCAATTAAATAATTTAAAACATTTTGACTGCTTAGTAAAAAAGGCATATTGTCTAATCAAAGTTTTCATTCTTTAGGTTTTCTTCTAAACCTATGAAAGAGGGTTCTCAACTGGATATCACAATTGAAAACCCTCTTTTCAAACTAGATCTAGTCTCAAGCAATGTTCAAAAAATCAGCAACGAGTTCATATCGCTGAATTGGCTTAGTGACAAGGATAATAGCCGCCGCCGCCTTTACCGCTTGACCCTTTACCACTACTCTTGCCGCTGCCTTTCTTGCTCTTGCCACTGCCGCTGCCGCTCTTGCCACTGCCGCGCTTGCCGCCGCCGCCAGAAATTTGCAGTTCAGCATCCGACAAATCCATCAAAAAGCTTTCTGAATCATTCAACAAAGCAGAACCATCAGAAAGATTTGAAATTGAAATTTGAGCCATGATTGCACTCTCCCTTGCAAAGTGTGATGGGATTTAGTAAGTTATCAGCAGGTTAAGAAACGGTTTCTTTCATTTGCTGATATGCCAATTATTAGCGATTAGATTTCGGATAATCAACCCCTTGAAAGTGCTTTTTTGGACATAAATTTGGACAAAATGATAGTAATTTCAACACTTCACATCAGACATTGATTTGATGTTAAATAGCATCAGTAACGGGTGAGTCTACCTAACATCATTTGATCGCAGTTTTTCCAATGTGATCGAATTGACCTCTTGTCCACGGGGACAGATCAATCTGTTAGGGAGTGTGTTCCATGACAAAAAGTTTTCAACGCTTAGAGCCAGACAGTTGGAGTAATCAGCCTGTAGGTCGCCCCAAAACGATTAACGACCAATATCTCGATCGTTTAAAAGAGTTAGTCAGCCATAGTCCGAAACAATTTGGCTACCCTTTTGAGCGATGGACAGCCCAATGGTTAAGGAAGCATTTGCTACAAGAAACCGGAGTTGCCATCAGCGATCGACATATCAATCGCCTGCTAAAACAAATGGGCTTATCGACTCGCGCTCGTCTACACCGACAACCTTTCGGAATTACGATCGACGACCTCAATTCGTCTCAACGCTAGTGTCTGTATAGATTTCACTGTGATTCAACAAATTAATAAAGCCTATTTTCCCAGTCCAAAACTCAGAGTCGGGCAATGGTGGCAACGCACAACTCAGCGTTATCCGTTTATTGAGCAACAGAGCGCTGTCGATTGCGGAGTCGCCTGCTTGGTGATGATTGGTCGCTATTGGGGCAAGCAGTTTAGTATTCATCAACTTAGATCGATTGCCAATGTCGATCGCTCAGGCACGTCTCTACGGGGATTGATGAATGCCGCAGAGGGACTAGGCTTTTCTCCTCGCCCCGTCAAAGCTAGTTTGGATCAGTTAGCAAAACAGAAGCTTCCTGCGATCGCGCATTGGGAAGGCAAGCACTTTATTGTGGTGTACGAGATTAGCTGTCGCCATGTGGTGATTGCTGACCCTGCCATTGGGCGATTGCACCTGTCTCATGCAGAATTTAAGCGCAACTGGACAGGCTATACCTTGCTCCTCCAACCGACGGCTTCGCTGAGATCCACACCCGAAGCGAAACAGGTCGTCTGGAAGTTTTTTGCGCTGATTAAACCGCATTGGAGAATCTTTACTGAGATTGTCATTGCCTCGATCGCGCTGCAAGTGTTTGGGGTATTTATCCCGCTGTTTACGCAATTACTCCTCGATCGAGTGATCGTTCAACAGAGCGAATCAACATTTTTCGCGATCGGGAGTGGATTGCTGATCTTTAGTATCTTTCGTGTAGTGATGTCGAGTATTCGTCAATACTTGCTCTACCACACGGCAAATCGCATGGATCTCGCCTTAGTTGTGGGATTTATCAATCACACATTACGTCTACCGCTAGGCTATTTTGAAACGCGCTATGTCGGCGATATTACTTCCCGGATTCAAGAAAACCGTAAGATTCGGTCTTTCTTAACCAGTGATGCGTTAACGACCCTCTTAGATCTTCTAACCGTTGTCATCTATGTCGGCTTAATGTTCTGGTATAGCTGGCAGATGACGGTTTTGGCATTGCTTGTGGTGCCGCTATTTGGTGCGATCGCCGTGATTGCAACGCCTTTTCTACAGCGAATTTCACGCGAGATCTTTAGCGCAAAAACAATCGAGGGAAGCTATCTCATCGAAGTGCTAAACGGGATTGGCACGATCAAGTCGATGGGGATTGAGCGCACGGTGCGATGGCACTGGGAAGAACTGTTTAATCAGTACATTAAGAAGAATTTTGCAGGACAACTGATCAAAGAACGCCTACGTTTATTTAGTAACCTTACTGAAGTTTTGATTGCAAGAGTCTTGCTGCTATTCGGCGTATGGCAGGTGATTCACAATCAAATGACGATCGGGCAACTCATCGCCTTCAATATGCTAGTCGGCAGTGTGATCAGTCCCTTTCAGCGATTGATTTCACTGTGGAATGACTTTCAAGAAATCGTAATTGCCATCGAACGGATCAATGATGTGATTGATACCGATCCCGAAGAAGACTTGAGCCATACAATTCGCCCCGCTCTCCCGCCGATCAAAGGTCAGATTTGCTTTGAAGATGTGAGCTTCCGCTACAACTCAGAAAATCCGACGAATACCATCGATCACCTCACGATCGCGATTCAACCGGGACAAACTGTTGCGATCGTGGGTCGCAGTGGTTCTGGTAAAACGACGATTTCTAAGCTGCTACTCGGACTCTATCCCCCGACTCAAGGCAAGATCTCGATTGATGGCTATGACCTATCTGGAATTTCTCTACGATCGCTGCGTCAGCAAGTCGGAGTCGTCGATCAAAATACCTTTCTCTTTGGCGGAACAATCCGTGAAAACATTACCGTTGCCCATCCAAACGCGAGTCTCAACGACGTAAAACGAGCCGCTCAACTTGCAGGGGCCGATCGCTTTATCGAGGAGATGCCGATGAAATACGATACGCAAATCGGTGAAGGCGGTGGAATGCTCTCAGGTGGGCAAAGACAGAGATTAGCGATCGCGCGTGCCCTCCTAGGTCAGCCGCGACTCTTAGTTCTTGATGAAGCAACGAGTAGCCTAGATGCTGAAACTGAGCGGATCTTGCAAGAAAATTTCAGCACGATCCTGAAACAGCAGACAACTGTGATCATCGCCCATCGTTTATCCACCGTCCGAAACGCAGATTTGATTCTAGTTCTCGACCAAGGCAAATTGCTCGAACAGGGCACCCATGATCAACTGATGGCAAATCGGGGGCATTACTTCTACCTCAATCAACAGCAATTGACCTCAATTCGCGAGAATTAGCGTCCCATTGACAAAATCCTCCAGCATCGGGGATTTAGGGGGCAATTATCGACTCACACCGAAGCAAAAAAAAAGGATGAATACTTCCCATGCAGAACCTATCTCAACTTCCCTTTGACTCCTCGATCGAGGATTGGTCTGATAGCACCCAAGAAGTGATCGAATCCTTACCTCAAGGATGGACGCGCACCTTAATGTACGTAATGGTCGGATTTGGCGCGATCGTGCTGCCCTGGTCAATGATTGCCGAAGTCGATGAAGTCGGGACAGCCCGTGGACGACTTGAACCCAAAGGAAAAACGATTCGCATCGATACCGCTGTTTCTGGGACAGTTTCCTCGCTCAAGGTCAAAGAAGGTCAGCAAGTCAAAAAAGGTCAACCGTTACTTGAGATCAACTCAGATCTCATTCGATCGCAACTCCAACAGACCCACGCCAAACTCAACGGACTCCAAAGCCGTCTGAATCAACTCATTGCGATCAAAACCCAATTAGAAATCGCCGCCGAAACCCAGCAGCAAAATCGCCAAACCCAAGCGTTAGAGCAGCAAGCACAAATCCAGCAAACTCAGCAAAGAGTCGATGCCTACCGCACCTCAGCCCGCTTTGCCAAAAATCTCTTTCTCAAAGATCAAAGCAAAGCTCAGCGCTTCCGCAAATTCCAAGAAATGGGCATCATTGCTGGCATCCAAGCCGAAGAAGCAGAACGCGCCATGATCGAAACTCAGCAACGCCTCCAGCAAGAAAATGCCAACATTGCTCAAGCTCTTTCTGAAGTGCAAAAACAACGGACTATCTACGACAAAATCTTGCAGCAATCTGACTTAGTAATGCTTGAAAGTAACCGTCAACGCTCAGAACTCAAAGCCCAAATTGCTGAAGTTCAAGCTGAGATTCTCCAATCTCGCAATCAAATCAGATCGCTCGAAACCCAGTGGAAACAACGATCGATTAAAATCCCGATCGATGGCACTCTCTTTCAACTTCCAGTTCAAAATGCGGGAGCCGTCGTGCAAGCGGGTCAAATGATCGCTCAACTCGCCCCAAAAAATGCACCTTTAATTCTTCGCACGCAAATGGAAAGTGGTCAGAGTGGATTTCTGCGATCAGGGCTTCCTGTCAAAGTAAAATTCGATGCCTATCCTTTTCAAGACTATGGCGTGATTCACGGGTATGTTCGCTGGGTTTCCCCAGATTCAAAACCTGGAGCAAATCAAACTCAACTCTTCGATGTCGAAATCGAGCTATCCCAGTCCTACATCCAATCTGGAACCAAAAAAATTCAGCTAACCCCTGGACAAACCGCAACGGCTGAAGTAATCATTCGCAGACGGCATATCAGCGATTTTCTCCTCGATCCCTTTAAGAAGCTTCAGGAAGGAGGAATCACCCTATAGCACTTCATCAATTGCTCAATTTGCCCATTAAAACGATGAAGTTCCATCTTTTTTGGGAACGGATCAGATTTTTGCCCATTCAGGAAATCCATCTACTCATCGGTTGACCTCAAGATCTTTAGAAATGTCTGAATTGTTTCCTATTTTCCCGAACGACATTGTCCAACAAGTCAAGCTCTCTCTCAAACTCCCGGAGATCATGAACGCGATCGTCACTCGGCAAATCGTTGCGACCCTCGCTGCCCGGTTCCATATCGAAGTCGATCCGTCCGAATTGCAACAAGCCGCCGATGCCTTTCGCTTACGTCACAATCTTTCCACAACCGAAGCGACTCTGAGTTGGCTTGAGCAGTATCGCTTAACGATCGAAGATTTTGAGGCACTAATTTATGCCGAAACGCTCCAGTCAAAACTGTCCGAACATTTATTTGATCGTCAAATTGAAACCTACTTTGCCGAAAACGCCAACGACTACAGCCAAGCCGTTCTCTATAAAGTGACGCTCCCTGACCCTAGAACCGCCGAACGGATACTACGGGCAATTCAAGCGAACGTAATGACTTTTAATGAAGTTGTACAACAATACACTGAGGAGGAGAACCGCCACCAAACTGGGTATTGGGGGACATTCACCGCCTCAGAGATCCCTCCAGAACTCGCTCGCATCGTCTTTACAACTGCCCCTCAAATCTGTAGATCTTCAGCGTCTCTTATCTACGTAGAGCGACTGATTCAGCCTGAACTGACAGACGTTCTACGCGCTCAAATTCTAAGTGACTTGTTTTCGGATTGGGCAAGACAACAACTCGATCGTGCCGAACTTCGTCCAGAACTTTGATCTACGCCTTTCGATAGAACTCCTCAAAATAGTTGTGAAAAACCTTTACAAATTGAAATACTTCTCCTACTATGTAAAGTGTGGTTAACACAACCACCTCATTCATTTTCTAAACCGTAATTATCCAACCATGACAACGACCTTACAGAGACGCGAAAGCGCCAACCTGTGGGCGCAGTTCTGCAACTGGGTTACTTCGACCGACAACCGCCTCTATGTAGGCTG
>JALOOO010000255.1 GCA_025454375.1 Leptolyngbya sp. Prado105
TTTCGTAACCAACCTGCAAAGACCAACACCAATTTAGATACTCATGCGGCTCAAGTTGCGAGTGTGATGATTGGAGATAGTAAAGCCATTATGGGGGTGGCTCCCGATGCTCGACTCTTTTCTTCCGCTGCTGCAATGCCGCAGCGCAGTGGACAAGCGGAAGAATGTCTTTCGGCTCAATTTGTGGCAATCCAAAATGGGGGCGATGTCCGTGCGATTAATTTCAGTTTTGGAGAAGCATTGCAGCAAGATCCACGTCCCAATGCTCGATTAGATGGCAATGCCCTCTTGACGCAATGTATCGATTGGTTGTCACACACTCATAATTCGCTGTTTATTGTGGCAGGAAATCAAGGCAAAGGAGGCATTCCTATTCCGACGGATAACTATAACGGCATGACGATTTCATTCACGCGCCGAGTCGGAGAGGAATACTCAAAAATTGATTTCTCGAATATTGGAGACACGCATCCTCGGTTACTAAAGCGCAATGATGGAATCGAAACGAGTTTGGGAGGTCGGCGATCGCTTTCTCTCACGGCTCCGGGCAGTAAAATCAATGTGGCAAATCTCAAAGGAGAGCAGACGAGCGCGATCGGATCAAGTTTTGCGGCTCCGCATGTGACGGCGACGGTAGCATTGTTGCAGGAATTTGGCGATCGACAACTGCGACAAAGTTGTAAAAGTCGTTGTCAATTGCCTTGGACATTGGATGCCCGCAGACATGAAGTAATGAAAGCCGTCCTGATGAATTCTGCTGACAAAATCAAAGATCAAGGCGACGGTCGAGCCTTGGGAATGACCCGCACGATCGTCGAGAAAAATAATCGAACCTGGCTTGATTCGGATGCGTATAAGAATTCTAAAATTCCGCTGAATATTCAGATGGGGGCGGGGCAACTGAATGCGTTTCGTGCTTATCAGCAGTTTAGTTCGGGGCAATGGACTCCTACTAAACCTGTGCCTGCGATCGGTTGGAATTACGGCAAGCTTGAAGCAGGTAAAGCGATGCAGGATTACATCCTCGATCGTCCTTTACTTCAAGGAAGCTATGTTTCGGCAACCTTGGCTTGGAATCGACTCGTCGAGTTGAATGACAAAAATCGCAACAAGGAATATGACCTAGGAGAAACGTTTCGCGATCGGGGATTGAATAATTTGGACATCTACTTAATGCGGGCTGAGGACAACGACATTCAGAAAAGCATCTCGTCCTCGATTAGCAGCATTGACAGTGTGGAACATATTTTCTTCCCGGTTCCGAGTACGGGACGTTATAAAATTCGGGTTGTTTTTCGCCAGCAAGCGAATGAGCCGATACAATCCTATGCGTTAGCGTGGTGGACGGCTCCGTCTCAAAAATAGTAACGGCGACTATACGCAATTAACTGAGCGGCTAGTGTATCAATTAATAACGTGGTTATTTGAACACGATTGAGGTCAAAGTGATTCGGAATTCAGTTCATTGAATGTGGTTTGGTGAAATTTCGCCCGGAAATTCTAATTTTGGGTGAGGATAACAATGTAACAAGACTGCTCGAATTTCCATGATCTGAATTCCGATTTTTTTAGGGTGATTACTTATGAAAACGACTCGATGGATTGGATATTCATTTGCTGTAATTTTGGCGGTGAGTACGTTGTCTTGTTCAACTTCAGCAAATTCGCAAAATCCGAATCAGGAATCACAGCAGGCGCAAACCACTCCTGTTTCTGAAGTTCGTCCTGTGAATCCAAAACTAGTCGAAGCGAATACAAAGTTTGGATTTAAGCTATTCTCTGAAATTCTCAAAAAGGACAGTAAAGAGAATGTTTTTGTCTCGCCTTCGAGTGTGGCGATCGCGCTTTCGATGACCTACAACGGCGCGAATGGTGCAACTCGACAAGCGATGGCAAATGCACTGCAATTTCAAGGCATGACGCTAGAAGAAATCAATAATTCTCAGCAGAGCTTGATCAGGAATTTGATGCAAGCTGATCCAAAAGTGAAGCTGTCGATCGCGAATTCGCTTTGGGCAAGAGAAGGCATTGCTTTTAATCTCAACTTCTTGCAGCAAAATGAGAAATTCTACGATGCGAAAGTCAAAACGTTAGATTTTGAAAAGCCAACTGCGCCGAATGAAATCAACAGTTGGGTGAAAGAAAGCACGAATGGCAAGATTGAAAAAATTGTCGATCGACTGGCTCCAGAGCATGTGATGTTTTTGATTAATGCCATTTATTTCAAAGGCTCATGGTCAAACGAATTCAACAAGAAAGATACAGAGAATCGCCCCTTTTTGCTGACCAATGGAACGAAGAAGCAAGTTCCATTAATGAAGCAGCAAGGAGACTATCGCTATGCTGAAACGGATCGATTTCAAGCGATTAGCTTGCCTTACGGCGATGGAAGAATCAGCATGTATGTGTTCTTACCCAAGTCGAATCTGGCTGAATTTCAAAAGAGCTTAACGGCTCAAAATTGGCAAACTTGGATGAAGCAATTTGGCAGTCGTGAAGGTCAAATTCAAATGCCTCGATTCAAGATGGATTATGAGGTAGAACTCAAAACTGCTTTATCCGCTTTAGGAATGGGAGTTGCTTTTCAGAATTCTGCCGATTTTTCCAATCTCAGTCAGGCAAACACAAAAATCGATCAAGTCAAACACAAGACTTTCGTTGAAGTTAACGAAGAAGGCACAGAAGCGGCGGCGGTCACTTCTGTTGGAATTGCTCCAACGTCAGTCCGAATTCCAGAAACGCCGTTTAAGATGATGGTCGATAGACCGTTCTTCTGCGCGATTCGAGACAATAAAACAGGCGAAATTCTATTTATGGGGTCGATCGTAAATCCAGAATCAAACTGAAAGCGCGATCGATTTGGAGACGCTGTGTTTTGGGGGACAGCAACGCTAGGGGTTCTGCTCGAGCGCATCATGCTCTAGCGGTTCAAAACCACCTGTCATCCATGCTTTGCAGGCAAGAATGAAGCGATTCGAGAAAGTTGCACATCGCGTAGAATATCTAAGCACAAACGCGATCGCGAGAGAACTCGAAACATGCAACAGCCCGACTCCCATAAGAACCTGGCTCAAAAGATGACAAAGTGGAAAGCTGGGCTGGCAGATTTGGGGCGACGGAATCCGTTGATCAAATTTCGGCAAGACAGCACTCGATCGCTTGAAATTCTAACAACGCAACCCGACATTCTCTTCAAACAAATCGTTAAGACCAAAAAAGTTTGGTCTTTCAACGCTTTAGAGCATCAGGAGGCGACCTCGAATGCTTCTGAGTTAAAGACGCGCCAGACCGGGCAAGAACAATTAAAAAGACTGAAAAAACTCCGAAGTGAGACGCGAATTTCCTTAGAAGAAAGAGGAATCAATAGCCTATTTCTAGCATTTGGAACCCTCACTTGGTACGACAAGGGATTGAGTGAGCCTCTGCTTTCCCCCTTGATTTTAGTGCCCGCCAAGCTGATGAAAGAACCCAGACAGGAACTCTATCGGCTCTCTGTCTTAGAAGAAGACCTCCTACTCAATCCAACACTATCTCTGAAGCTCAAACAGACCTTTGGCATTAAGCTGCCACCCAGTGAGACGATTCAGGATCTGCCCTATGCAGAAATGATAGTGCAAATCCGTCAAAGTTTATCAGAGCAAGCAACCTGGGAGATTCAAGAAAATGTCTTCCTCTCGCTGTTTTCTTATGCAAAAGCAGCATTAGTCCAAGATCTAGTAGACAATGAAGCTCGAATTCTAGCGCATCCGATTCTACAGGCAATGAGTGGGGATCTGAGCGCTTATCAGACTAGCTATCAAGAGCCGATCCCTGCATCGGCGCTAGATTTGCAAGTTCAACCGGAACAGACGTTTCAGATCTTAGATGCAGATTCGAGTCAGCAAGTCGTGATTGAAGCCGCAAAATCAGGAGCGAGCTTTTTTGTCCAAGGTCCGCCAGGAACCGGGAAGAGTCAAACGATCGTGAATATGATCGCAGAATTAATCAGTGCAGGTAAATCGGTGCTACTGGTTGCAGAAAAAGACACGGCACTGCGCGTCGTCTATCAACGCATGGCGGACTGTGGATTGAGCCATGTTTGCTTGAATCTGCATCATAGTGGGACGACCGATAAGCGCAAACTCGTCGAGGATCTGTCTAAAACGATTCAGCAGATTGATAGGCTGATCGAAGCTTCGCAAGGAGAGCAGCACGATCAGTTTTTTGCGCAACTTGGCTCAACTCGTCAATCAGTGAGTACTTATCTATCGAGCTTGCACACAAGGCAAAAGCCTTTAGACAAATCACCTTTCGAGCTATTTGGCGAAATTTTACAAAAGCAAGAAGTGCCAGACTTGAAGGTTGTCTTTCAGAATTTTAGTCAGTGGTCGCCTGAACGACTTCAAGAAGTAAAAGGACTTTTGCATCAGATTGCTCAATTCATGCCGTTCTTTAATGGCGAGACGACGACGATTTGGGCAAAGAGTGCGATCCGCTCTTACTCCTATGCGCTGGAATTAGAACTGAGAGGAAAAATCGCAGACTTTCAACGCGCGATCGCGCTAGCAGAGGCAGTCAGCGAGCAGATTCAGAATGCGTTTCAAGTTGAAGCGGTGCTGAATCTAGAAGCGTTAGAAACGTACTGTACGATTTTTTCCCATTTACTAGATGCACCTGAAGGCTTGCCGCGAAACTGGATTGGAGGAGATGCGTCTCTCGCTCAAGCGGCACTGGCAAATCTAAAAGCAGATGTGCAGATTTTAGAAAGCTTTGAATCGTATTTAAGTCAGAAGTATTCTCCGGAATTGTTTGAAGTTGATTTGTCGAGACTCGTCGATCGATTTGAAAAATATAGTCGATTCTGGTTTATTCGGATCTTTAATCGCAACTATTGGCGCGATCGTCAATTTCTTCAAAAGTTTCGTATTAAGAAAAGACCTGCTTTCTACCCAGAACTCAAGCATGATCTAGAACGCGCAGTACAGGTTCAAATTGTCCGGCAGCAGTTTACTCAAGATAACTATCTAGCCCGTCAAGTCTTTGGCACGTTATTCAATCCCCAAGCTGTGAGCGAAAAAGAGCTTCAACCGCTTGAGCAGACGATTCAATGGTTTACTCGCCTACAGCAGCATGAGCTTTCTGATGAAAGTTTTCAGAAAATGATTAGCGTCCTCTCTCGAAAGCATGATCTGCTCGATCTGATTCAGCATTTAGAATCTAGTCGTGAGCAGATTCGCAAAGGGTTAGAATTTGCGGCAATGTATTTTGACCCGAAGGAAATTCTCGATCGTAATCTTCCCCCGCACCGCATCTTTTTTACCGA
The DNA here is from genome assembly GCA_025454375.1 of Leptolyngbya sp. Prado105. Taxonomy (GTDB): domain Bacteria; phylum Cyanobacteriota; class Cyanobacteriia; order Leptolyngbyales; family Leptolyngbyaceae; genus Leptolyngbya. Next base: position 5,303 of record JALOOO010000255.1, read on the forward strand.
GCTAAAAGCCTTTCTCGATCTGCTCGAATCTGATTTACCCAATTTCCAATCCTGGTTAACTTACCGTGAGACTTGCCAGAAGCTTGAGGATTTTGGCGTAAAGAATTTTTTAGCAGCGCTTAAGACGAGCAAGCTAGATCCACAACAATGGTTTTCAGTTCTAGAAAAACAGATCTATCAAACCTGTCTAGATGCCATTCTGGCTCAAAAACCTGAGCTAAAGAACTTTGAATCGAGAGTCCACGAACAGCAGATTCGCGAGTTAGTCAAGCTTGACTATGATCAATTAGTAGTTGCGAGAGAACGCCTGAAACTTACTCATGCAGAACGCTGGAAAACCTGGGAATCCACCTCAACGGCTCAAGCAGAACTATCGAGACTGAGACGAGAAGAAACAAAAAAAAGACAGCATTTACCCATTCGGAGACTACTCAACGATCAGCAAAAGGGCGTTCATTCTCTCGCTCAAGTTCTCAAGCCTTGCTGGATGATGAGTCCACTATCGGTCAGTCAATACATTGATCCGAGTGTGATTCATTTTGATGCGCTAATTTTCGATGAAGCTTCTCAGTTACGCACTGAAGATGTTGTTTCTGCAATTCTCCGAGCCGATCAGGTCATTGTCATTGGAGATAGAAAGCAACTGCCGCCGACTGCTTTCTTCTCAAATGTCGAAATTGAAGAAGACTCAGAGGAGGATAGTCATAGCTATGAGAGCGTTTTAGATGAATGTTCAAACTTTATGTTTGGGCGCACATTAAAATGGCACTATCGCAGCCAAGACGAGCGCTTAATTGCATTTTCTAATCTTCATTTCTATGATGCTCAACTCGTTACTTTCCCGAACCCAATCCAGAATCCAAATCTAGGGGTCTGGTTTCGCCATGTTCCTGATGGGGTCTACGATCGAGGAAAACGCCGCGATAATCCCCGCGAAGCGCAAGTAGTAGCAGAGCTTGTGCTAAAACATATCCAGCAAACGCCTGAGCAGTCTTTAGGGATTATTGCATTTAGCGAAGCTCAAGCTGATTCGATCCAAGAGCAGCTAGAGATGATGAGCAAGGAGCATCCGATAGTTGAGGAGTTCTGCCGAGAGACTTCCTCGCAGTTCTTTCTCAAAGCGCTAGAGAATGTGCAAGGGGATGAGCGAGATGTGATTTTACTTAGTATTGGCTATGCTCGTGATGCGCAAGGCAAGCTCTCTCTCAACTTTGGTCCACTCAATCGCATTGGTGGAGAAAGACGACTCAACGTTGCAATCACACGAGCAAAAAATAAAATTACTTTAGTTTCTTCGATCGTGGCAAGCGATATTCCTGCAAACCGTGCCCAGAGTGAAGGAGTCAGGTTACTACGGGAGTACTTGGACTATGCAGCAAGGGGTGGAGAACTTCTACAAGGCGAGTCTTACACAAATCAGCTTCAGTTTGGTTCCCCGTTTGAGAAAGATGTTTACGACACGTTAAAGCAGTATTCAGCCCTAAAGTCTTATACGATCAGAACTCAAGTTGGCTGTTCGGGCTATCGAATTGATTTCGCGATCGCGCACAGTGATCGCCCCAATGAATTTTTACTCGGAATTGAATGTGATGGCGTGTCGTATCATAGTTCTCCAACAGCGCGCGATCGCGATCGCCTCAGACAGCAAGTTCTTGAAAGACTTGGGTGGCGAATTCATCGAATCTGGTCAACCGAATGGTTTCGCAATAAACCAGAGCAGGTGCAGCGACTGATCGAGAAAATTAGCCACCTCTAGCTCTCGATGATTGCTAATCGTGCTGAATTTGTAACCTGCCATAAGCATTCAGAAATGTAGATAACTTGACTGCATTTCTATGGTTTCAAAATTATATTATTCGACAATTTATTATACGAATGGGCAAGCTTCTACGGGGTTAAGCGATCGCGCTTTGAGTACAAGAGTGCGATCGCTCTTTACAATCACATCTAAAATAAAAATAACTTCAGATCGATAAATGCGATGACAGAACTCACCCTGCAACTAGATCATGAACTGCTAGA
>JALOOO010000383.1 GCA_025454375.1 Leptolyngbya sp. Prado105
TCTTTTGCGCAAGACACTTCGCTCAAAACTAAAGTTTCAATCCCTTTGCGGCGATCGAATCGTCCCACGTACAAGACAATCTTGGCGGTTTGATCCAATCTCAAAACTTGCCGCGCTTCCAAGCGAGAAAGATTGCCAAATCGTTGAATATCTGTGCCACAAGGAATGATGTCGATGTTGCCATGCGCTGAGACAAGCGATCGCATATGGTCTTTTTCCTGCGGACTCGTCGCTACAATTCGCTCTGCCGTCTCCAAACAAAGCTTCTCCGTTGCAAGTCGAGTTTTGGCAATCATCGGAATCGCTGAAACAGCTTGATACTTCACAGCACCAAGAGAATGATAGGTATGAATCTGCTTGACTCCTTGCAGCTTTTTCAATGTCATCCCAACCCAGGACGATAGCCAATAATTGGTATGTACCAAGCTATATTCAATATTTGAATCCGCTTGAAACTGCTGGAAGGCTTTGACAAATTCAGGCAAGTCGCCAAACAAATCATCGCGGGGAATGAATTCTTGAGATCCAGCAGTCAGGCGAATCGTGCGACAGTGTGAGGTATGTTGGACAATTTCAGGCTGAGCCGCATCTGAACGTCGAGTAAACATATCCACTTGCCATCCTTGCCGAGACAGTGCTTCACCCACGTTCCGCACATAGACGTTTTGCCCGCCTGCTTCTTCTTTGCCAATCTCGATCGCGGGATCGCCATGAACTGAAATCAATGCAATCCGGGGGCACTGTCCTGAAATCGTCATAGTTCTCTTACCAAAACACGATAAATAACAGAGTGTGAATTTTTATATTTGCTGCTATATAGGTTATTAACATTTCATATCGTTTTCATCCTTCAAGAGTTAGAAATCGAACAATCCGTAATCCGTGTTCAGCAAAGTATCAAAATTCTGAAATCTACCAAAAGTAAGGTTTTCAGCAAAAAGAAAAGGGCAGAGTTTTCTGCCCTTTTCTATTCTTCTCTAGTGTTTGCTAGTACAATCGGCTCAGCACATAGTCAGCAAGTTTGATCAAAGCTTGTCGAGACTCGGACATCGGCAAATCAGAAAGATATCCCACGGCTGATTTTGCATGATGCGATGCCAGTTCTCTCGCTTTTTGAATCCCTTGACTATCTTGAACGAGTGCTAACGCCTGTTCTAAGTCATCTTCTTGCTCAAATTCTCGATCGATTAAACTTTCTAGATAAGGTTTTTCTTCTAAGGCATACAGCACGGGTGCGGTCAGATTTCCACTCTTGAGATCTGAGCCAGCAGGTTTACCAAGCGATTCGGTTGAACCTGTAAAATCGAGAATGTCATCGACAATTTGAAACGCCAGTCCCAGATTTCGCCCATAGTGATAGAGATTTTGCGCCTCCAACTCAGAAGTTCCGCTTCACTTCGATGTTTTCCAGATTTGCCAAGTACCAGGAGGATTGAGCGAAGAGAAAGTCTCCAGCTAGCACTGCAACCTGAGTACTGAATCGGCTATGAACGGCTGGAATACCGCGCCGCATTTCTGATTCATCAATGACATCGTCATGCACCAAGCTTGCCGTATGAATCATTTCGGTGATTTCAGCTAAGCGGCGATGGCGTTGCGTGATGTCTTGCCCGTGCATGGTGGCGCGAGCGACCAGAAGCACGATCGCGGGTCGGATGCGTTTTCCACCTGCGCTAAATAAGTGTTCTGCGGCAGCGTAAAGAATCGGATGACGCGCACCAATAAGGTTTTTAAGATTCTCGGCAAGTAAACGCAGATCTGCTTCTACTGGAGAAAATAGAGATGTTGCTGAGGTCATGTAGTTGCCGACTCAGAGGCTAAGGTTAAGTTTTTTTACGGCTTGTAAGCTTATTTTACTCATAAATCCGCATTTCTAGGGGATTAAAAATTTCAGCTTCTCAGTTTGCGTCAATTCAGGCGGATCGAGTGCAGTCGCATTACGGAAGCAGCCTTATAAATTTTGTATTGGAAAGTTAGAGTTTGGGGGACTTGCGTCGCTGCTGATTTCTTGATCAATTCGCCACGAGTGCGGTCATCTTCCTTACAATAACGAGTAGCCCTCTCACCGATGAATTTTCTCAATGGTTCGTGCTGTTCATGTTTTCGTCTCCTATTCGCATGAGGATGAGTTGCTCAGAGTTGAACTGGGGAAGCATTTGAGTTCTTTGCGGCGGAGTCAGGCGATCGCCGAATGGCACGATCGTAAAATTGATGCGGGGGCAGAGTGGGCGAAGCAAATCGATCACAATCTCAAATCTGCGGATGTAATTTTGTTGCTGATTAGTCCTGCATTTATTGCGTCGGAGTATTGCTCTAGTGTGGAGTTGACGCAGGCAATGGAGCGGCATGAGGCAGGGACAGCTTGTGTGATTCCGATTATTTTGCGCCCCTGCTATTGGAAAAATGAGCCGTTTGCGAAGTTGCAGGCGTATCCAAAAAATGCAAAGCCTGTGACGACTTGGGAGAATCCGGATGAGGCATTTTTAGATATTGTGCATGGGATTTGTGGCGCAGTTGAACAGCGAACAGTTGTCTTGCCAGAGGTTCCGACTCCGGAGGAGATCGATCGAGAGACTCAGACTATCGTGCGAGAGATTGTGGAGTCGGGACAGGGGGAGGATCAATATCGAGAGGAAGTTCTGTTTTTTCTGAGTCAAGATGCGGGGCAGATTTTGCCGGAGAGTCGGATTGTTCTAGAGATTTCGCGCAAGAGTTTTCAGCTTTCTGAGGCGCGATCGCGAGAACTTGAGGCTGAGGTGATTCGCCCGTTTCAAGAGTTTCGAGAGGCTGCGATCGCGCTAATCAAACAAAAAGAGATTACGCCTAAACTTCAAATTTTGCTTGATCGAGCCCAACGGCGATTAAATCTCAGTGATGCAGATGCGACCGCGATCGTCGAAAGTGTCCTGGCTACGATTCCTGAACCTGTGATTCCTGAACCTGTGATTGTTGTACCGCCAAAGCCATCGCTCCCGATTTTCAAGTTTGAAGTGATTACGGTGAACGATCGAGGAATTGAAATCGATCGTCGTCAGGCTGAAGTTAG
>JALOOO010000256.1 GCA_025454375.1 Leptolyngbya sp. Prado105
TAACGTTGTTTTACCAGACCCAGAAGGACCCGTCATAATCACAATCTCACCCGCATGAATATTCAGGCTGACATCGAATAGAACTTGCTTTTTCAGACCACCTTGACCAAAGAAATGGTTGAGATTTTGCACAGAAATAACAGGGTTCATCATTAGAAAATGTCCGCAGGATCAGCAGCTTGCAGTTTTCGCATTGCGATCGCGCCCGAAATCGAACACATCGCAACCGTGAGAATGAAGACGGTAACCGCCCGATTTGTACTCATTGCAATCGGGAGTAATGTTGCCGCATAAGTAATTTGATACAGTCCAACCGCGACCGCAAAGCCTGGAATAAAACCGAGGACTGCTAAAATCAAAGCTTCTTGAAGTAAAACATTCAGTAAAAAGCGATCGCTATATCCCATTGCTTTTAATGTGGCATACTCAGGCAAATGATTGGCAACATCCGTGTAGAGAATCTGATAAACAATCACAGTTCCAACAATAAAGCCCACAATCACGCCAATTCCAAAGATGAAGCCAATAGTCCCTTGACTTTCCCAGTAATGCCGCTCAATCCCTGCAAACTCTTCAGGAGTAAGAACTTTGACATCTGGTAGACTCGCCCTCAGTTGAGCTTGCACAGCTTTGATATCTGAGTTGGGTTTAAGCTGGATCAGTCCAATATCGACTTTACTTGCTTGTCGATCGCGGTACAGGCGCAAGAAAGTAGAATCGCTCATGAACACATTCCCGTCAGCGGTAAACGATGCGCCCATGGTGACGAGTCCGCTGACATTGATCAACTGTTGATTGAGTTCGGTTGAGACAGTGCCTTGCTTCTGAAAAGTGTCAGCGATCGCGCCAAATTCAGGACGACCGACTCGATCGAAGACAACATTGTTGAGTAACTTCAACGGTTCTAAGTTTTCTTGCAATCCAGGGAGCTTAAAGCTTGGCGCATCGGGTTCAATTCCCCAGATCAGGATGCTGCGAGTTAAGCGAGTTTCGGGATTTTTCCACTGTCCCATCCCGATCCGGATCGAGCTAACTGATTGAACACGATCGCTACTTTTCGTTTGATAAAGGCGTTCGCGAGAAAAGGGTGCGAATGCAGCTAAGCTTTTGAATTGAGGATCAATGATGACCAAATCTGCTTGCAACATTCGATGCGGTACAGTAGCACTGTCGTAGAGCGAATCTTGAAATCCGAGTTGCATAAACATCAGCATGTCAGCAAACCCGATTCCTGCGATCGCAACGACTAATCGCGCTTTCTCTTTCATCAACTGGAACCATGCCAGCGGTGTTTTACGAGGCATATCAAGATTTCTTAGTACGGTGGATATCGGATCAGATCGTCAAGCAAATCGTAGAGAGTCAGCAGATTGATTTTTGCGATCGACTTCATGAAACGGGATTGCCCTTGAGGACAGCCGCGAATTGCTCGATAACTCACTTGAATCAGAGCAATCCAGGGGGAAAGCTGCTTTCGGATAAAGCGACTCCAGACTAAAAGCAATTTAAAGTTCATTTCCTTTGCCTCTATCTTGGATTGCGTTTCATTGCCCAATACTCGCAACCTGCAAAGGTTCCTTGATGAACAATTTCAAATCCCTGTCGCTGATAGAACCGTACTGCACCCGTTGTCGAAGTCTCCAAATAGCAGGGCATTTTTGCACGATCGGCTTCTTGCAGCACAGGTTGAAGTAACTTTCCACCGATCCCCTGACCTTGACATTCCGGCGACACTCCCAACATTGATAGATACCAATGCGGCTCCGGAGTAGTTTTATTGTGCAATCGGATCTCTGTTCCAATGAATGAAGCAAAGTCAAGAATGCGATCCCAGCGTAGATAGAACGGAACAGTCAGTAATCCCGATGTCACGACTCGCCAAAGTTGCGATAAGTTGAACTGACTCGTCTCTGGAGGGAGCCAAACTGCAACTCCTTTGGAACCACCCGCAGTCGTGTAAGTACAATCATAAGGCTGGGCAAAGTTCAGAAGAGCGAGACTCATTTGCTTCAGGACAGCAGCTTTGTCGTCACACAAGAAATGCCCAATCAGCGGATCTTGACTAAAAGCGGCTGCAAGTTGATCAGAAGCTTGATCAAACTCTGAAGACCTTAGTTTAACAATATCCATTCCTTTCTCCTTAAATCGAACGTTCGTTATCCATCAATTCAGCAAAATCGAAGTCTGCACTTGCAAATTCGTCAGGTTGGAAACTTTTCGACTCGCTTCTGGGGTCAGACGAATTTTCACATCAATCACTCGGCGATCGAGATTTTCTCCAGGCTGGCTACTAAAGACTTCTTGCTGATCGACCTGCAATCCAATCTCCGAAACAGTGCCCTGCAATTCTCCTGCAAACGCTTGTCCGGTAATGGTTGCCGTCTGTCCAACTTTCACATTAGCGATATCGCTTTGATACACTTCAGCGATCGCAACCATCTGATCGTTTTGAGCTAACTCTGCAATTCCAGATTCGCCAATCTTTTCACCGACACGGGTATGAATTTTGAGCATCTGTCCTGCAATCGGCGCACGAATGTAAGCTTGCTCTAGCTCAGTTTCAGCCTGTTTTACAGCCGCGATCGCACTTCTCACTTCTGTTGCAACCGTTTCCACATCGACCGGACGAACTTCTGCAATTCGATCTAAGGTTGCTCTTGCTTCATTTACCTGTGCTTCAAGCGAATTTGCAGCCTGATTCTGTTTCACCTGCGCTTGTCTAAGTTGCGATTGTGCGGTATCTAATGCCAGTTGTTTGCTCTCTAAATTAGAAGCTGCGATCGCACCTTGCCGATATAGTTGATTAAATCGATCGAATTCCGCCTGAGCCGTTCTCACTTCCGATTCCCAGCGATCAATTTCTGCGGATTGGGAAGCAATTTCGCCTTGTCGATCGGCTTGCAATCTCGAAATGGTTGCTTGCTGAGCTTCAATCTCTCCGGATTTTGCACCTGCTTTAATTTGTGCTAGTTTCGCTTCTGCAACTCGAACCTGCTCGCGCGCTTGATTTAGTGCATCTTGCAGCTTATCGCGTGAATCTAGGATCGCAATCACTTGACCTTTTGCAACGCGATCGCCTTGCTTTACAAATAGCTCAGCAATCCGATCTCCATCTAACGCGATCGGAGCCGACAATCGCACCACTTCAGAGCCAGGTTCTAGTCGTCCTAATGCAGCAATTCTTTTTACAGTTGGAGCAGTTTCGACAGGCTGAATCTGAGGCTTAGAACTGAATTGAGAAACCGCATAGAACGAGGTTCCGCCTGTGATCAAAGTCGCGATCGCCAAGCCAATCCAGAGACGATTCTTCGGTTTTAGAAAGAGATCCAGACTCATGATGGTTTCAGTTTGTGTTTTTCTAAGTACAGGGTTAGCATTTCAGCAAGTAATTTTGCTTGGGCTTGGTAATCAATCTGGCGATGTCCGTAAAGATCTTGGAGAAGTAATCCATCAACTAAACTCATCATGAAAATTAGAATCTGTGGATCATCAATTCCAAGCATTACAGACATCGTTTTTTCAGCTTGATCACAGATTTTTTTGAAGAATTCACTAACTTCTTTTCCTTCTCGTCGCTGATGCTGGTAAAAATCAGCCATCAGCAAGGTCTGTTTCAGAAAGTAGTCTCGATGCTCATCAAACAATGCAAAACCTGCTTGCGTCTGTTCTACTAGGCTTTTGCCTTTTAATCGAGTCGAAAAATTGAGAATATCAACTTCAGTCATTTGTTCGATGAGTTGTTCAAACAATGCCTCCTTACTCGAAAAGTAGTGATATAGCGTCCCAGTCGAAACCCCTAAGCCTTGAGCAATCTGCCGCATCGTAATCGCGGCATATCCTTTCTCGGCAAACAGATCAAACGATTTAAAAATCAGTTCCTTGCGATAGCGATCGTGGTCAACAATTTTTGGCATACGGGCGAGAGGTCGAATGGTCGATATATCTTATCGCCCAACCCTTGAGAACTCTTGAATTGGTATTTATATCGAACGCTTGTTATAAATTCTGCCTTACAGATTTCGATTTGTAAACCCCTTTTGCAAAAAAGGTGAGTTCGGGTCGTTTTATCATGTTTTCACAGAATTCAAAGAATCGTTTTCTACGCCAAGGTTGCACAATAGGAAGCAGTCCTCAAACCACGATCGAGTCCTGTGCAGCTAAAACAAGTTCTGATCATTCATAAATCGGGTGACACCCTCAGCCAACGGTGGGCGAAAGATTGTGCTGAAGCGCTAGAAAAGCGGGGATGTCATGTTTTGATGGGACCCAGTGGTCCTAAAGACAATCCCTATCCCGTATTTTTGGCATCGGTGACGCGCCCGATCGATTTAGCCGTGGTTCTCGGAGGAGATGGAACGGCTCTATCTGCTGCAAGGAATTTGGCATCCGATGGAATTCCGATCTTGGCTGTGAACGTGGGCGGACATTTAGGATTTTTGACCGAATCCCCAGAAGACTTTAGTAGCGAGACGATTTGGGAACGCCTCGAAGCCGATCGATATGCGGTACAAAAACGAATCATGCTTCAGGCAAGCGTGCATGAAGGGAATCGCACGAATTTAGAACCCGTCAGCGATCGCTTTTTAGCCCTGAATGAAATGTGTATTAAACCCGCTTCTGCCGATCGTATGATCACGTCGATTCTAGAAATGGAAATCGATGGCGAAGTCGTTGATCAATATCAAGGCGATGGCTTGATTGTCTCAACTCCGACTGGCTCGACTTGCTATACCGTTGCCGCGAATGGTCCAATTATTCATCCTGGCATGGCTGCAATCTCGATTACGCCCATTTGTCCCTTGAGTCTGTCGAGTCGCCCGATTTTGATTCCGCCTGGATCAGTCGTGAGTATTTGGCCTTTAGCCGATTACGACTTGAGTACAAAGCTTTGGATGGATGGCGTGCTAGCCACATCGATCTGGCCTGGGCAACGAGTCGATATTCGCATGGCGGAAGAAGAAGCGAGATTTATTGTGCTGCGAGAAGATTACTCCTACTACAAAACGCTGCGCGAGAAATTGCAATGGGCAGGCGCAAGAATTCACTATCAGAACAATCATCGAAATTAGCTTCGATGTGGCAATCATCAATCTTCAACTCAAACTTGCCGATAGATTAACCCCTGAAGGTTAACCACTGACAATCCCTGACCATTGCACCTTTTTTAACTTCTCGCGGCGATAGGAGAAGAAGTTGTCCGGGTCTTGGTAGGTACAATGTGGCGCGATCGCAATTTGTTCCGGTGTGATGCCCATTTGCTCAAGTTGAATTGCAATCACTCGCCGCACATCTAAGCGCGATCGCCCCTGTGTTGAATCGGTCAAAATGGGCGAATTTGGAAGACCGATTAATTGATCTAATTCTGGCTCTGGCTCGATCGACGCGCCGACTTCTAAGGCAACCTGATGCGATACTTGATACACTTCGCCTGAGATCGCTGGTCCTAACGCAATGCGTAAATCTGCAATCTGCGTTCCTTGCAGTTGTAATTTCGCGATCGCCATCGGCACAATTTTTAACGAGGTTCCTCGCCATCCTGAATGCACGGCTGCAACATTTCCCGTCTTCGTATCTGCAATCAGTGCAGGTGTACAATCTGCACTACATGCCCAGACCGCCTGCTGCGATCGCTCCGTAATCATGCCATCTGCATCCGATAACTTCTCTGGATCACCCGGACGCTCCAACTCCGACGGCGATAAGACAACATTGCCGTGAACCTGTTTGACGCGGTAAACCTCAGCAGCGGGGTCTAACACTTCAATCAATTCCTCTGGCACACGCGGCGCAAACTGCTGCGTAAAGAAGCCATGCTGCCAGGATTCAAGTAGACTACAGGTTAAATAGGGCAACTCGTTCCAAGTTTGCCAGTGCCAATTGTGCATGGGGGCATCCGTGAAATTTCTCTCTCGTTATCGTAACGGTTGATTGCAATAACTGAACGTTTCCGCGCTCAAGGATGAAGTTTTCGTAAACACTAAGAAGGGCAGTTGCCGTAATTTCTCGATCGCACCTTCTTTAAAAAACCGAGATTTCACTCAGATCGTAAGCCTGCGAATGAATTTCCAGCAAAGTCGCTCAACTTCCTGAAAAAGCTGGCATGATAACAAACGAATCATTCTCCGGGAAACTGCGCGAGGATTTATGAGATTTCCATAAAACTAATTCCTTGACTCCGGATTTGTACCCAAAACCCGGTACTATGTCACTGGAGATTAACATGAATTAGTGTAAAGCAATCCCCAATCGATCGAGCGGAACTTAGTTAGAGTCATTACCGACGAGTGAACACGAGCAAAGCTGAGAGAGGACAGTACAGTATGACGCAGCGACCCACCCCGATCCGACCCAACCGTAGCCAGAAACGATTACTTAGACGGCTCGGATGTCTCGGTAGCCTGGGCGTTTTTAGTAGTGGCATGACCCTGGCACAAGCTGCCCCCATGATTTCCCCTTCCCCGATTGTTGCTGCACCCTCAGCAGCCCCTGAGCCAACGCCTCCAGTCGCTTCAGGTGCGGCGGCTCTATCGACTCCTTCAACTCCTGCGGCTCCGGTTCCGGAAGCCGTTGAGCCGACTCCTCCAGTCGAGATCGAAATTCCTGAATCTTCCCCAGTTTCAGAATCTCCTCTGGTGAAGCCGCAGCCTTCAGCGAGTCCGACTCCGAGTTATCAAGCGCCCGATGCGATCGTGATTGAGCAGCGCAATCCAACCAGTCCGAAGGTGACGACAGCCCCTGTCAAACCGACCGGAATTGGCAATACCGTTTCAAAAGCGATCTCAGGTGTAATTCGTCCGAATTTTAATCAGCAGGCTCCAGAAGCCGCAGCAGCAGCGCCTGTCGAGACTGCAAATGCAGCCCCTAGCGCAACCTGGTCAGCCCCCTCGATCGTGCCACCCTCTTTTGTGCAAAATTATTTCAACCGCACCGTTCGCCCGCTCGGTTTACCTGGAAATGGCGATGTGCGGCTTCTGTTCCCGCTGTCTGTTCCGGCGGCGATTACATCAGTATTTGGCTGGCGGATTCACCCGATTACAGGGAATCAACGTCTTCACACCGGAACCGATATCGGTGCGCCGATGGGAACTCCCGTTTTGGCAGCGTTGACAGGGCGAGTGATCTTTGCGGATTGGCTCGGTGGATATGGCGCATCGATTGCCCTAGAACACACGAATGGGTCGCAGCAGACCCTGTACGCTCACTTGTCAGAAGTATTCGTTAAACCGGGGGATATCATCAAGCAGGGGAGGAGCACCCTGGTGACCACTGTGCAGGTGAGGGAGGGAGAGG
>JALOOO010000257.1 GCA_025454375.1 Leptolyngbya sp. Prado105
CCCGCAGCTTGGGCAAGGATAGATTTCTCGCATGATTTAAGACGAGCTTAAGCAACGCTTTCTATTTTAACTCTCATCATTTCCTTCAGGGCACTACCCTAAAACCACGATTCGGTTGTATAACTTATCAGGAAACAAACTGGCAGAATTTCAAAGCGCATATCCTAGGTTAAATTCCTATGGCAATGGATTTATAGCAGCAATCATGGCAGCAAACAAACTGGCAGAATTTCAGGGCACATATCCCAGTTTCAGTCCCGATGGCAAGCAAATCATAACAGCCGATGATACTACCAGTCGGTTGTATGATCTGTCAGGTAAAAAACTGGCAGAATTTCAGGGCACATATCCCAGTTTCAGTCCTGATAGCAAGCAAATTGTGGCTAGAGATAAGACCAAAAGTTGGCTATATGATCTATCAGGCAACAAACTGGCAGAATTCCGAGGCACATATCCCAAGTTCAGCCCCGATGGCAAACAAATTGTGACAGAGTATAGCACTTGCTTATATGACCTGTTAGGCAACAAACTGGCAGAATTCCGAGGCACATATCCCAAGTTCAGCCCCGATGGCAAACAAATCGTGACCAGGGATGAAACCAACAGTGGGTTGTATGACCTGTTAGGCAACAAACTGGCAGAATTTCAGCTTGGACATTCCAGTTTCAGCCCCAATAGCAAGCAAATCATAACAGCAGATGACACCACCAGTCGATTGTATGACCTGTCAGGCAACAAACTGGCAGAATTTCACGGCAGATCTTCCAAATTCAGTCCTGATAGCAGGCAAATTGTGACGGTAGACAACACTATAAGTCGGCTGTATAATTTGTCTGGCAATAAACTGCAAATCCCACTGGTGAATCAGAATATTTCTAGCACGAATGGCGAGCAGATTTTAACCTATGACGGCAGGATCAGTCGGCTCTACAATCTTTTGGGCAATAAACTGGCAGAATTCCAGAGCAGCACTCCCAGTTTTAGTCCCAATAGTAAGCAAATTATGACTAGAAATGGTGACACGATTTGGTTATACGATTTGTCTGGCAAGAAACTAGCAGAGTTCCAGAGAAAGAATCTCACATTCAATCCCAATGGGAAGCTAATTGCAACTAGGGGTAACACTCCGAATCTTCTGTATGACCTATCAGGCAACAAACTGACAGAATTCCAGGGCACACATCCCACGTTCAGCCCTGATGGCAAGCTAATTGTGACTAGAAATGACACAACAAGTTGGTTGTATGACCTTTCGGGCAAAAAACTAGCAGAATTACGGGGCACTGCTCCCAGTTTTAGTCTCGATAGCAAGCAAATCCTAGCCTATTATGATAGAACAAGTTGGCTGTATGATCTGTCAGGGAACAAACTGACAGAATTCCAGGGCACATATCCCAGCTTCAGTCCTGATAGCACACGAGTTGTGACTAAGGGTGTTGGCATGACTTGGCTGTATGACCTTTCGGGCAAAAAACTAGCAGAATTCCAAAGTAACGATTTCAGATTCAGCCCCGATGGCAAGCAGATTGTGATCTATGATGGCAGAACAAGTCAGATGTATAACCTATTAGGCAAAAAGCTTGCGGAATTTCAAGGAGGCTCTCTCAGATTCAGCCCTGACAGCAAGCAAGTTGTCACTGAAGAGAATGGCATGGGTCAACTGTATGACCTTTCGGGCAAAAGGCTGGCAGAATTTCAGGGTAGCGATCTCAGATTTAGCCCCGATAGCAAGCAAATTGTGACTAGAAATGGTGACGCGATTTGGCTGTATGACCTTTCGGGCAAAAGACTGGCAGAATTTCAGGGTAGCGATCTTAAATTTAGCCCCGATAAACAATCAATCCTCACAACTTTTCCATCTGAAGACATCACTCGTCATTATGATTTACAAGGCAACTTGCTTGCGGAATATTCAGGCTCTACACTAACCTCTAGTCCCAAGTACAAAGATTTAAAACTCGGTTTCACCCGAGACGGTGCCCAAATTCTCACCCTCACCAATGACGGCACTCTGCGCGTGTGGGACATCGACAAAGGACTTACCGAAGATGGCGGACTCAATGATCTACTGCAACGTGGTTGTGAACGGTTGAAGAACTTTCGGCATCGGGAGGACGTGCGGAGGGTGTGTCCGGAGGGGTAGGAAGTGGGGAGTGGGGAGTGGGGAGTAGTAGGGATATTGGTTTGAGGTGACGATCGCTCTGTATCTACCAAACCTGCAACTATTACAAAGTTAGCAAATCGAGTAGACTGAAGAAACGAGAAACTCACAGCGGAGACACCTCATGGATACCTTGTCAATTCTCTTAGAGCATGAAGCCAATGGATTTCGTGCTAGTGTACTGGGACTTTCCGACTGTCAAGCCTTGGGAGCTACTCGTGAAGAAGCAATCGCAAATGTACAGGTCGCACTCAACGATCGCTTACAATCCGCCGAAATTATTACAATTCCGCATCCCACTTCTCCTCTATCAACCCTGACTGGAATCTTCAAAGACGATCCGCAATGGGACGAATTTCAAGCTGCAATGGCTGCTTACCGACAAGAACTAGATGCAGAACTTGCAGCGAAATACGATCGCATTGACAATGTTAAGCATCCTCTGGATCAGGAAAACTCTGCTGCATGACGCTTTTCATCTTGGACACCGATCATCTCTCGCTGTGGCAACGTGCCCATCCTCAAATCAGTCAAAAACTTACGCAACGAGGAATGAGCGCAATTGCAATTACAATCATCACGGCTGAGGAGCAGATCCGAGGAAGATTAGACGTGATTCGCCATGCAGAAGGAGAAAAGCGCGTCCTTGCCTATCTGAGATTTCGTGAGACATTGATATCGCTAAGACAAATTCCAACACTTCTGGATTTCAGCCTAGAAGCAGAATACCATCACACTGAGCTAAAACGACAGAAAATTCGCATTGGCGCTCAAGACCTTCGGATTGCTGCGATCGCTTTATCTGTTAGAGGTACGATCGTGACTCGGAATCGCCGTGACTTTGGGAAAATTCCAGGACTCCTCATTGAGGACTGGACGGTTTAGAAAGGTAAAAAACTAGGGTGTAAGCAGTTGAAACCTTTCGGCATCGGGAAAATGTGAGGAGGGTGTGTCCGGAGGGGTAGGAAGTGGGGAGTGGGGAGTGGGGATATTGATTTGAGGTGACGATCGCCAAATACCGCCAAGCCCAATCGATCAACCCCAGCCTAAAATTCGACCCAGAAACATTAGCAAAAGAGCGATCGAGATAAGACAACTGCGATCGCCACAAATTGCAATACGACGAATAAAATAGTACACTTGAACGAATCCATTTGAGATTCAACCGATGCGGCGTGATCCAATTTTTTGCCAAATGTTTCAGTGATCGCCGGAATTGCTTTTTGACCTGATTGGCAATCGACCCAATAATGCATCCAGCTATCGGTTTGATTCGGTTGCGGTGAAGGAACCAAAATTTGAGATCGACGGAGTGTTTCTGCCACCGGAAACTGAACCTGGTATCGTTTACTTCTGTGAGGTGCAGTTTCAAAAGGATGAAGAACTGTACGAACGGCTATTTAGCGAATCGATGTTATATTTTTACCGCAACAGTTCACGCTTTTCAGATTGGCAAGCGGTACTGATTTATCCATCTCGTAGCACTGAGCAAAGTAAACTACATCCGCATCGCTCATTGCTAAATGGCGAACAGGTTCATCGGATTTATTTGAACGAGTTAGGAGATATGCGATCGCTGCCCGTAGTCGTCGCTGCAACCGTCTTGACGATTGTGGATGAAGCAGAAGCACCCGGATCAGCACGATATTTGCTATCAAGAATTCAGGAAGAAGAATTCACAGCGAGAGAAAGACAAGACATAATAGACATTGTGACCTCCATCATGGTGTACAAATTTGCAACACTCAGTCAAGCAGAGGTAAGGGCAATGTTAGGTCTAGATTTAACAGAAGAACCACGGGCAATTCGAGAAGCCAAAGAAGAAGGGCGGGAAGAAGGGCGGGAAGAAGGACGGGAAGAAGGACGAGAAACAGAAGCGATCTCACTCATCACCCGACAGTTGACACGCAGGTTAGGACAAAAACTTCCCGAAGAACTACGATCGCGCCTTTCCACCCTGCCACTTCTAGTTCTAGAAGACCTCAGCGAAGCTTTATTAGATTTCGCGGTACTTCCTGATTTGGAGACTTGGCTAGCGGAGCATTGTGATCCGTGATCATCCAAGCAGCCACAGCAAGGTTCACCCTCGCCAAACAATGGAATCCTAATCTCACTCTCGATCCCAAAACTCGCGCTCAGACTCTTGTAAATGCTTTTCAACTTCTAACCGAAGGCGATCGCTGAGCAAAAAGCAATCCCTCCGAAGCGATCGACAAATCCCGACCCCAATCGATCGACGATACTCTGAAATTCGATCCAGAAAAACGAGCAGAAGAGCGATCGAGGTCAAGAATGTCGATCGATGCGATCAAATTTATGGCTTGATTTGCGATCTCTGTCTAAAAGGCAGCAAGGCGAGTTTGAGAGCATAACTCTATAGGCTCTCAAACTCATGCAAAATCAATTTCTAAGGACTGCTACTGCAATGAAAGAAGTTGCTGACGGAGTGTTGTTGGGACTAGCACCTGACTAATGGCATGTACGACTCCATTTTGAGCTTGGATGTCCGGTTGAACCACACTGCCATTATTGATAATAATCCGCTCTGGTGTCACTCGAACAGCAACTCCGCCACCCAGCGTTGAGACACCGCCTGTCTTCAGTTGATCAGAAGTGACTGCTTGCGGAATTACATGGTAAGCAAGTACCCGTCTCAGCAAATCGCGATTT
Source organism: Leptolyngbya sp. Prado105 (assembly GCA_025454375.1). Classification (GTDB taxonomy): domain Bacteria; phylum Cyanobacteriota; class Cyanobacteriia; order Leptolyngbyales; family Leptolyngbyaceae; genus Leptolyngbya. The sequence continues at coordinate 4,832 of JALOOO010000257.1, forward strand.
TCAGGGCGCAATAATCGATCGACAGTTCCAGTCGGTAACTGTGCAAATGCAGCATCGGTCGGAGCTAAGATAGTATATTCTCCACCTTGAGATTGCAGCGCATTGCCCACACCTGCTGCGGCAACTAGACGAGCTAAAGTACTAAATCCTGAATTAGCAGCCTGCTGAAGTAGAGGTGTTAGACGCTGATTTTCAGTTGTGCCAGAAGCAGGACTTGGACTTGGACTTGGAGAGGTCTGTGCGCGAGTCGGCAGACTTGTTGTTACCATCACACTTGCGATCGCAGCAAAAATAGAGAGCGATCTCGTGAGATTCGTCTTGAATGAATACATGGAAGAAATCCTCATGGATGAATAGCAAAACGCTTTTCGCTATTTTAGAAATTGAAGATTTGTGTTTCCTCTATCCAGAGTGATAAGGAATTGAAACAAAGTTAAGCAAATCAAGCAGGAGACAAAATAAATCATCGCCTAGTTCTTAAGGTTGAGGTTGAGATAGAGGCATCAAAGTGAGCTTGAAGCCGAACTCCATCTCTCAATCGGAAGAGTCACCGCACCCTGCGCCCATTGATGAACCTCCTATGATCACGCGCGCGCCATCGACTAATGTATCCTCACCTGCTCATTCAGACTGGCATCATCTGCTACCGACAGAAGTCATAGAGCAATTAGAAACCCATTCAAAGCAGGAACTAGATTCCTCAGAAGATTAATGAACTAATCGTCTCAGCCGATGCTCTCGCGACTCCACTCAGGCGCAAGATTAATCAATTTAGTAAAACCTTGATTTTAATTGGGGGTAAAGCTTGCGAAAGAGCGGAAAATTCTACCCAAGGGTGTGATGACCGAACGAGGCGCGATCGCTCAGAACTTTCTACAATAAGGGAAACGTTTCGAGATAAATCCGTAATGCCAGTAGACACAAACAACAAGCGCACTCAGCGCCCTCGGCAGTTCGGAGGCGGATTGCTGATTGTATTTACCTTGCTAATGTTGATTAATTTTGTCGCTCCCAACTTCGGAGCGAAAACTCAACAGATTGCTTATAGTGATTTCGTTTCGCAAGTGACATCGGGAAATGTCGATCGAGCGATCGTCGGCAATGACAAAATCGAATTTACACTCAAATCAAACGAACCCTTGCCAGAAGGCACTCGCCCGCGTGTATTCGAGACTACTCCAGTCGCGATCGATTTAGATTTACCAAAAATTCTACGCGAGAACAATGTCGAATTTAGCGCGCCGACTCCGAGCGCATATGGCTGGATTGGAACCTTATTAAGCTGGGTACTTCCGCCGCTAATTTTCTTTGGCATCTACAGCTTTCTGATTAACCGTCAGGGTGGAGGAACGGCTGCTTTAACCGTCGGGAAAAGCAAAGCTCGAATCTATTCAGAAGGCACAACGGGCGTGAAGTTCACCGATGTTGCAGGAGTCGATGAAGCCAAAGCAGAACTTCAAGAAATTGTAGACTTTCTGAAAAATGCAGACAAGTATGCACGACTAGGGGCAAAGATTCCCAAAGGGGTGCTACTCGTTGGACCTCCTGGAACTGGCAAGACGATGCTGGCAAAAGCGATCGCTGGCGAAGCAGGCGTGCCATTCTTTTCGATTTCGGGTTCTGAATTTATTGAATTGTTTGTGGGGGTCGGAGCATCGCGCGTTCGCGACTTGTTTGAACAAGCGAAACAGCAAGCCCCCTGTATTGTGTTCATTGATGAGCTAGACGCATTGGGTAAATCTCGAAGCGCAGGCAATATCATGGGCGGCAATGATGAGCGGGAGCAGACGTTGAATCAATTGCTGACTGAAATGGATGGATTTGATGCCAACACAGGCGTAATCCTACTGGCTGCAACGAACCGTCCAGAAGTCCTCGATCCCGCGTTACGTCGTCCCGGTCGTTTCGATCGACAAGTTGTCGTTGATCGTCCTGACAAAATTGGACGAGAAGCGATTCTCAAGGTTCATGCACGGGTCGTCAAACTCTCCGAAGACGTTGACTTAGCAAAAATCGCTGTTCGGACTCCTGGCTTTGCTGGAGCGGACTTAGCAAACCTCGTGAATGAAGCCGCACTCCTTGCTGCTCGAAACAACCGAGATGCTGTCGTCATGGCAGACTTCAACGAAGCGATCGAACGAGTCATTGCTGGGTTAGAGAAACGCTCTAGAGTTCTGAATGAAACCGAGAAAAAGATTGTCGCGCACCATGAAGTTGGACATGCTTTAATCGGAGCATTGATGCCGGGAGCAGGTAAAGTTGAAAAAATCTCGATCGTGCCTCGTGGAGTCGGTGCTTTAGGCTATACCTTACAATTGCCGGAAGAAGATCGATTCTTAATGGCAGAAGATGAGATTCGCGGTCGGATTGCCACCTTACTCGGAGG
>JALOOO010000048.1 GCA_025454375.1 Leptolyngbya sp. Prado105
AAAACGTTTGCAAACGACGTCAAGCCCATCTGCTTGGTCAGCAGCTAGCGTAGTAGCGTAGGATTGGGGATGGACCATGCAATCAATGGATGGAGCCCACTGCTAAGTAAGCCTGAAAGCAGCAAGGTTCATCTACAATTTAAGTGAGCTGTAGTTGTTCAGGTCGTTGTACCATGTAAACTAATCCCTAGATCAAGACTGACAGCAAGCTGTTATAGCCACTTGGAAAACCTGTGGACAGCACTGCGGCCTCAGTTGTCACTTACTTTACACGTTGCATATGCTTGGCAGATCCTATGCTGTTCTTTCTCTTGTCCTCTTTTCATATTTTTAAGAGTGGCAAGTTTCAAAATCTTTCTTGCTGACCTGAAATACACGGGAGACAGACAGAACGGACCTGATGATTTTCAGAGACTAGGTGAAAACTTTGGGCTCGAAGAACAGCATGGTTATACTCCAGGTACCACAAGGGCACATACTTGCCCGCTTCAAGCACTTTAAGGACTGGAAGGAGCCCGACAAGACTTCAACGACTGAACTCATGAGGAGGGAAGCATTTCGTGCATTGCATGTTGCGGCACTTAGTCCTGATGGGAAATGGTTTGTCGCAGGATTTCAGCGTCCTGAGATTCATTCGAGATTTGGCAGCTATCTGGCTCGGCAGAATGTCTTGAGAATTTGGGATGCAAAGACTGGGAGAGCGCTAGGTTCTCTATCTCAAGCAGACTTAGGACAGGGATTGTGGCAGTCGGTTGAATTTAGTCAGCAGGGGCAATTACTAGTTACTAGTGTTGGAAGTGATGTGAAAGTTTGGCACTGCGATCGTTGAAGCTTACTGCGATGCTGCTCCACCCCAGATTGCCAAGGGATCTAACTGTACGAAGTTGCTGTCTACCCGCGCTGTAAATGGTGCGGGTGGGTAAATGCAGCAAACGATATGAACCGAATCTGCAAGAAGTCTAATAATGACGATCGAGAAAGCTTGAGGAAAATAGGGCGAACCGAGGTCGTGAAACTACACCAGAAGCAGGGGTTTTCCACACCAGACAGCGCTTTTTAGATCTGTCAAGATGATCTTGTCGATTGAAAAAGACCATCAATGAAAAAGCTCATCGTTCAGCCCCTCTACAACTGGTATCGCACCCTTCTGCGGAATTCCAAATATCGTTGGATTGTGGTTGCTGGAAGCTTGCTATATCTTGTGAGTCCACTTGATTTTGCAACTGATATCATTCCGATTCTGGGCTGGATTGATGATGGTGTTGTGGCTGCTGTACTTGCGGCTGAAGTTTCTCAGATTTTAGGTGAGCAACTTAAGAAGCGTAAAGCGGCATCAAGTCAGACTGATCTGGTGGTAACGCACTAAATCGATCGTCAACTTATCACTTCATGCGGAAGGTAAACTATGCCTGACTCTCTCAAAGACCGCCTCAAGACGGATCTGCAAACGATTAAAGCAGAAGGCGGAAACCGAACGACTCGAATTCGCGAAATCATTCAAACGGCTGCTACTCAGTCTATGTCGGAACTGAAAGAGGGCGTAGGTGAGATGCGCTCGACTGCAAGCCAAACGATTTCAACCGTTGCCCAAACCTTGAGTGATGCAGAACCGTCTGCAAGTTCTGATGCGCCTTCTGTTTCAACCGTTCTCAATGGGATTCGGAGTCGGATTGTGAATCAATGGAGAAGTCAGCTTGTTCACCTGGATGCAACCTTGACGACTCACTATGGCGATCGCTATGCAATGGTCAAGCAACGTCTAAGATTGTTCCGAACCTGGTATGACAATTCTAAGGCGAATGCAGAAGCGATCGGAGTTGATCTTGTGCAGCAAAAGCAAACCGCGATCGAACTCAAGATTGCCGATCAAGGTGCATTGGTTGCTCGCAAAGAGCAGCAGATTCGGCAGCAGGTGAAAGAGTACCTGAATGCTGTCGTCTCCAAAAAGTAAAACTTCTAACGGTGCGTCAAACTTTTGCTTCTTCAACGCTCCAGAAGCATCGCTCAGCCCCATCAATCCAACATCTAACATTCAACTGAGGTTTGTTTTATGCAACTCATTCGATTATTGCTGGCAATTCTTCTGCCTCCCGTTGCTGTTTTCATCACCTATGGCTTTAGCTTTACGTTAGTGATTAGCATTGCGCTGACGCTGCTCGGTTGGGTACCTGGAATTATTCATGCACTCTGGGCAATCTCGAAGCACGATGAAAAGCTCGATCAGTCTACAGATGTTGTCTAATGTCCATTTCACTCATGATTCAAGTAAGGAGAAACGAATATGCTTAGCTTTTTGCTCACCACACTCACGACAGCGCTCGGTCTTTTAGTCGTTGACTTGGCAATTCCGGGCGTAACGATCGCAACTTTCCCCGCCGCATTACTTGCCGCAGTTTCCGTAGGTCTGGTGAATGGTTTCGTCAAGCCTGTTCTGTCGATTTTGTCGCTGCCGATTACTTTCGTCACGCTCGGATTGTTCTCGCTCGTTGTAAATGGCATCTGCTTTTGGCTCGCTTCTATCTTTGTGCCGGGGTTCGCAGTTCACGGGTTCTTAGCGTTCATTCTCGGCCCGGTTGTGCTATCTTTTGCAACGACGTTTTTGAACAAGTACTTTGCAGAAAAAGGCATCGGTTCCTTGCCTGCGAAACAGTAGTCTTATTCTCGGCTTGATTTGGACGATCGCATCAAAAACGCGATCGTTTTTTTATCCGAACGGAAATCCTGCCGCCATCAGCCATGCAAGAAATAAACTTCCGGCAATTGCACCACTCCAAGCCTGTTTAATTTGAGCAGAAGTAACTGCTAGTAATCCGAATACGATCGGAAATAAGGGCAGCAGGATAAACATAAATCCCAACTGCGGTAGAAATCGCAGCACGAGAATAAATCCAGCAATGACAATCACGCTCCGTCCAAGCCATGCGACGATTCGGTTTGAGTTTTGCTGTAAAATCTCCGAAGCGAGAAACCAGGGTAAAGCAGCCAGTGCGATCGCAAGCCAGAGGATAAATCGCACAGGAATCAGCAAAGATTGCAACCAGACAAACTGCGCCATTGCTCCGACAGCAATCCATAGCCCTGAGAATAAGCCAAGACCGAGAATCATCGATCGCACAGTCAGACGCGGAATCTGTCCGATAATGGCGAGCCACACTAAGCCTGAGATGAGAAACCATAGTCCCACGGCTCCTCCTACTTGGATTCCACCGAGAGTCTGCAAATCGACAACGGAATTGAGTAAAACGAGTCCGCCTCCTGCTGCAACTGTCGATACGCCTAATCCAAGCCAACTCCGTCCTTGAGAGACTTTTAGATCAGAGGTCGAATCTTTCAGCCTGGGTGAGATTGCAATCAGTCCAATCAGCCATCCCAGAAGATGGATGCCTTGCCAGAGCATTCGTCGATCGACATACTGACTCGATCTCTGAGTGCCGAAGGTTTCATCGAGCCAATGGCGTGCTGCTTGATGACTGATCGTACTAAATAGAATCGTAATATGCTCGACATTTGGAACGAGGACAAACGCTCGCGCTTGTCCAGTTTTGAAAGTTTGATTCGCTCCCCCTGCTGCTGCGAGCAACCGTTCAGCATTTTGCACAAATCTTCCTTCTCCAGTTCCTGATTGCAGTTGAAGATTGCGAGGAAGTTGAGGCGTGACAGAAGCACCAGTGGGTGAGACTGCGATCGTGGCTGAGAATTGATTTGGATTTGCAATGGCGGCAGACATGACGGCTCCGCTTCCCATGGAGTGACCGAGGAGGGCTAAGCGGGTCTTATCGACTTCGGGCTGTTGTACGATCGCTTGAGTTGCCGTTGCAATATTTCGTTCGAGTGAGCCTTGCTCAAGTCGATCGGGGTTTGCGCCATGTCCATCAAAATCCCAGAGCATTACGGCGTATCCAGCTTGAGCAAGGACATGTCCATAGGCGAGCATCAACTGCTTCGATCCTGAATATCCATGGGCAACCAAAACGCCTGGGACATTCTGAGCCAATTTTGGCACGAGATACACCAAGGGCAATCCGTCTTTCTCAAACCACCGCACCGTTAATCCTGCTTGTGCTGCTGCAATATTCCACCATGCCAACAGAATGAGAAGCCCTGCGATGATGATTGCTCCAATTCGATTCCGACTCATAAAACTCCCTATTAATTTTAATGTTTCAGTGAAAGCTTGTTAAATTTACGACTGTTACGATCAGATTTTGTCTTGAACAACTCTCAAATGCTAACTCGTGTCGATTGCAAGAAGAATTAGACAGTGAGTGAACGGAGCGCTATACTCATTGTGAAGTTTTGTAAAGATCTTTAATAATGAGCAGTGCAGCGCTAGTCGTCGGAGCGAGTCAAGGAATTGGGTTGGAATTTGTGAAGCAATTGCTCGATCGAACGGATCAGGTCTATGCAACCTATCGCAGTTCTGAGTGCGAGCTTTCCAAGCTCAATTCGCCTTATCTCAAGCCACTGCAACTTGATCTCACAGACGAAGCCCAGATCGAAACTGCGATCGCTCAGATCAAATCCGAAACGTCTGAGTTGCATTACGTGATCAACTGTGTTGGGGTGCTGCATGATGGCGCGATGCAGCCGGAGAAAAGTCTGCGTCATCTCAATGCGGATCAGCTTCTTCAGTACTTTCAAATCAATAGTATCAGTGCGGCATTGCTTGCGAAGCATGTGCAGCCCTTGTTAAAGCATCAAGATCGCTCAATCTTCGCAACGATCTCGGCGAAAGTGGGCAGTATTGGAGACAATCAGCTTGGCGGCTGGTATGGATATCGAGCTTCTAAAGCTGCTTTGAATATGTTCATGCGAACGACCGCAATCGAATATAGGCGAACTTGCCCAAATGCGATCGTTGTGACATTGCATCCTGGAACGACAGATACGAGACTTTCTCGACCGTTTCAGAAGAATGTACCTCTCGAGAAATTATTCTCAGTCGATCGCACGGTGCGCCAGCTTTTAGGAGTGATTGATCAATTAGAGAGTCGCAATAGCGGAGAGTTTTTCTCTTGGGATGGCACAAAACTGCCCTGGTAAAGTTTCTTCAGTTCACCTATAGAAAGTAGCTTAGTCTTTGGCGCGAAGGGCTGTGTCAGCCAGTCAGACAGCGATATCATGCTGTTATCACTTGCACGCGATAGGACACTATGTTCACTCGGAGTCGTCGGAATCTAGCAGGTTGGTTCATGCTCTCAATGGGCAGTATTCTAGTCACTTTTGCGGCGGTTCGCTACTATTTATCCACGATCGAGCAATTAAAAAATGTAGATTCATTGCTGTATAAAAAGGCGCAAGTCGTAGCTGCAACGATTCAATACACTCGGCAAAATGGGCAAGAGCAAGTTGATCTTAGCAATGTACCATACCTAGGAAATCTGCCGATCCCGCCTAGTAGCGATGCGGTCTATGCCCGTTGGTATACTCCACAGGGGCGATTAAAGCAGTTTTTTGGCATTGCGACGGTTGAACCGCTTGGAGAAATTCCAGAGTTTCAAACCTTGACGATCGAGGCAGGAATTTTAGCAAATCAACCTGTCTCTGTTCGGCAGATTACGCTGCCTGTTCAATATCGGGGGCAACTCATTGGGTATTTACAACTTGCAATTCCACTGACTCAAGTCGAGGATAGATTACAGCAAGATTTACTCATATCGCTGATTGGTATTTTGATTGCTCTGATGATTATTGCAGCGATCGCTTGGGCATTAGGTGGGCTTGCTATGCAACCGATTCAAGCCGCTTATCAACACTTACAGCGCTTCACAGCCGATGCTTCTCACGAATTGCGGACTCCTTTAGCGGCAATTTTAAGTAATGCTCAAGTTGGATTACTTGCGCCTCAATCCGCCGCAGATCGCAAGCACCAGAGATTAGAGAAAATTGCAGAAACTGCAAAGTCAATGAATTTATTAATTGGGAATTTACTTTTCTTAGCGCGTCGATCGGGAAAGCTCGCGGCTGAGGCATTACAGCCTGTAGATCTGATCTCGGTTCTAAAAGAGCTAATCAACGGACAAGCTATCTGCACAGCGGCGCAACATGTGCAGTTAAATCTAGAAGTCTCTGAAGCGGCTGTGATTGTGAATGCCGATCGAGAATTACTTCGCCAAGCGATCGCGAATTTGGTCATGAATGCCTGTAAATATACGCCGAGAGGCGGACAAGTAACGCTACGACTCCTGACACAATTTCGTCAAGCGATCATTCAAGTTGAGGATACGGGCATTGGAATTGCAGCAGCAGACTTACCGCATATCTTTGAGCGCTTTTACCGAGTGAATCAGGCTCGATCAAAAGAGACGGGCGGTTCAGGGTTAGGACTTGCGATCGCCCAGCAAATTATCGAAGCGCATGGCGGAACGATCACTGCACAAAGCACACTTGGACAAGGCTCTCTGTTGCAGATCACATTACCTCTTTAGGTAGAGATTTCGAGTTTGTCATATTTATGTCACTTTTACTCATAACAATGAATAGGTAGCAAACTAAAGTGGAATAGAAATGGCTCAATTGCTAAAGTCACCAACTGAAAAAGTGTTAGCAACAGAGCCAATGCTAACCTTGACGGATGCGATCGCGATTATTGTCGGGATTGTAATCGGGGCAGGTATTTTTGAAACACCTGCACTCGTTGCTGCAAATAGTGGAAGTAGCTCCATCGTTATTCTCACTTGGCTAATGGGAGGCATTATTTCTTTAATCGGTGCTTTGTGTTATGCCGAGCTAGCAACAACTTATCCTCATGTTGGAGGAAACTACGAATATCTCAAACGAGCCTTTGGGCAGAACATCGCGTTTCTGTTTGCTTGGGCGCGAATGACTGTGATTCAAACAGGTTCGATCGCACTCCTTGCCTTTGTGTTTGGAGACTATGCTTCTCAACTACTATCTTTCGGCTCATTTTCTACCTCTATCTATGCGGTGATTGCGATCGTGCTTCTTACGAGCTTTAATATCCTTGGAGTGCGGCAGGGTAAGCAGATTCAAAACTGGCTGACCGTGATTACACTTCTTGGGCTAGTCACGATCATTGTATTGGGGCTGCTTTTTGCTGCTCCGACTCAGCCCGCCCAGCCAACGGTTGCATCAAGTAATTGGGGTTCAGCAATGCTGTTTGTTCTACTGTCTTATGGCGGTTGGAATGAGGCAGCTTACATCTCGGCTGAGATTCAACATCCGAGGCGTAATATTGCGCGATCGCTGCTCTGGAGCATTGGCATCATTACAGCTTTGTACTTGCTGATCAATGTTGCCTATCTGCGTGGATTAGGAGTCTCAGGCATGGCACAATCTTCGGCGATCGCGGCTGATCTCATGCGGCAAGCTTTAGGCGAACCCGGAGCCGTTTTGATGAGTGTATTAATCGCGATCACTGCGCTCGGTTCGTTGAATGCTTCGATTTTTACTGGAGCAAGGGCGAACTATGCGTTTAGTCAGGATGTGCCGTTATTTAGCTTTTTAGGACGATGGAGAACTCGATCACGAACTCCGATGACTGGGTTTCTCGTACAAGGCGCAATCACACTTCTACTGATTCTTTTAGGAACATTCACTCGCAATGGGTTTGAAGCAATGGTCAATTACACAGCCCCGGTGTTTTGGCTCTTCTTCCTACTCAGCGGCATCTCGTTACTCATCCTCAGAATTCGAGAACCCGATCGACTTCGTCCGTTTCGAGTTCCGTTTTACCCAGCAACGCCGCTGGTGTTCTGTGCCGTCTGTGGCTATCTCTTATATTCCAGCTTGGTTTACACGGGAATTAGTGCAGTTGCAGGTGTGATTGTAGTGGCACTGGGTGTTCCGTTTTTGTATTGGTCACGTTCTATAAGGAGCTAGAAACATGCAAGTCAAACGCTTATTAACTGGATTGATGGTTGGAGTCAGTCTCACAAGTGTGGGAATCGCCTGTACTCAACAGCGTGATTTTCAAGCTGATGCTCAAACCAATCCATCTGCGACTCAACAGCAAGCCCCAGAACGCGCTCCTGATGTTCCTTATGTTCCGACTCCTCAAGCAGTCGTCGATCGAATGCTACAAATTGCAAACGTGAGTAGTAATGATGTGGTGTATGACTTAGGCAGCGGAGATGGCCGAATTCCGATTACCGCAGTGCGGCAGTACAAAGCACAGCGAGCGGTTGGAGTTGATATCAATCCTCAACAAGTGCGCGAAGCAAACCAGAATGCTCAGCAGGCAAATGTTACCGATCGCGTTGAGTTTCGCCAGCAGGACTTATTTGAGACAGATTTGCGAAATGCTTCGGTTGTCACACTTTATCTATTGCCTGAGGTCAATCTCAAACTACGACCGAAGTTGTTACGCGAACTCAGACCTGGGACACGGATTGTATCTCATGCGTTTGACATGGGAGATTGGCAACCCGAGCGAACTGAAAACGTGGAGGGTCGAACCATCTACTATTGGACAGTTCCAAAGAACGTTCCTGCAAATCTAAAACAGTAATTTGCGCGAACGCTCTACTTTCTTAATTCAACTTTTTGGAGAAACATGATGAATACACGAATGAGAAAAACGATCGTCGGAACAGCTTTTGGTGTAATGCTATTCCCTCTCTTTGCTGCCTGTGGACAACAAACGGCGCAAACTCCTCCTGCAACGACGCAACCTGTTCCTGAAGCGACAACTCCTGCTGTTCCCGGTGTTCAGGGTTCTCCAGTTCCCGGAACGCAAGCAAATGCTCAAAATGTGACAGATGTGATTGAAAATAATCCTTCACTCAGCACCTTGTCTTCTGTGATTGATGAAGCCGAACTCAATGACACTTTAGAGCAAGGCGGTCCATACACAATTTTTGCGCCATCAGATCAAGCCTTTGCAGCCCTTCCTGCTGCAACCCGCGAACGCTTACTTCGGGATGAAAATCGTCAGGTGTTACGTCAAATTCTGACTTATCATGTCGTTCCAGGTAACTTGAGCGCGGATCAATTGCGGTCGGGACAAGTTCAAACTCAAGCAGGTAATCCAGTGAATGTGCAAGTCGATGGGCAACAGGTGCGCGTGAACGAAGCGCGAGTGATTCAGCCCAATTTACAAGCAGCAAATGGGGTTGTACATGTGGTCGATCGCATCATTCTGCCTCCGAATGTAAATCTATAACCCGAACTTCGTTGGGTGGATAGCATTTGCTATAGCAATCCTAAATGGGTCGCGAAATACAAAATCTGTTTTGTCCCCTAACTCCCAAGTAAGGGGACAAAACTCTTAGCCCCCAGAACTGACACCTACTGCGTTGGGCGCATCTTCCCGACTAAAGCAAGTGGCGTGGTTTTGGGGGCATTTCTAGTCACAATTCAAACCGGATTGCGATATCCACTCCAATTGGAGAATTTCAGGCACGCTTCAAGTTCCTTCAGAAAAGGGACGGTTTCTTCTACGAGAACGACGGGACTGCCAGGGTAAAGCGATCCGATTCATGATTCGCATCGTGTTACTAACAAAACGATCTTCGGGACGTTCTGCCTCGTGATGTCTTAGACTTCGCAATCCATTCAAATCCAAAAAGCTAAAGACCACTTTCGAGAAGAAGGGAACTAAGCAGAATAAAAAAGTATCCACATTCTGATCAAAAGCTCGAATTCCTGATGGACCTAAAATCCAAATGATAGGATAGCAAATCCAGGTAATTGTAAAAAAGGTTGTCAGCCCGTTATAGAAGCTAGAAAGTTCTGCATCACCTTTCGTTTTCTCGCGTAGGGGTTGCCAAATTCCCCATAGCACGACCAAGAAGGCAACACAGCCGATCGTATACCACAGATAGCGAACCCACGGAACATCTGATAAATCTGCCAGCAATCCACTAACCACGACAACGACTTGCGTTGCCATCAGTGAAAACGTGAGTGTCCAGTCTTTGGACTTGTGATGGTGCATTGCTGTCCAGGACAGAGCAAGCAATAGCAATGGAGTCGTCACAATCCAGTCTGCATAACGACCTAGATGTGAGATCTGACCTGCAATCTCAAACTTACTAAGTTGCAACCTATCTCCACTCATGGGTAGGACCATCGTCAGATACATTAAGCCTGACCAGAGTGGAATGAAGGTTGCGACAAAGTATTCAAGCTTTGGCAAACCGCGTGGATTTCGACCGAGCAATGCAAAGTAAATCGATCCGATTGACATGCCGATGATATAAAGCCAATGCCAAAGACCTTGCCAGTCCATTCGCTGTTCCTCCAAATTTTGTCGTAAACTCCCCTTCATTGAATACCGATCAGTTTGTCAATTAACCTCTCTCGATCGAGGGAGTTAAAAGAACTTTGTTTGGCTCACCTTAATGAATCGGGCAATGGGGACATATTTTTGGGACTCTATGACGATCGCTAGATGGCGTTCTCATTGAAGCTAGAAAGTCAGCGAGGCTTGTCTTTGCCATATCGCATCTCTGCCAGTCGTTTCTGAGCATCTGGATCAAGCGAGTGCATCAACAATCGTCCGGCTGATTTCTTTTTCGGTTTCAGCTTACTCTGCACTTTCCGCGCGGCGAATTCGACTTCATTGGCTAATTTTTCCGCCGACATCCATTCGGCTCCATACCCCACGACAGTTAACTGTTGAGCGCGATCGCTGGTTGCCACAATCAACCGCTGCTTAAACTTGCGAACATCATACCGAAAATCTGCACAGGTTTTCTCGATGTAAGTATCGGCAGTCTGTCCAAAATCGGTATAGCAAATATACAAATGCTTGGTGATTTCTTCTCGATTCGTTCCCCCTTCTCGGAACTGGGCATCGAATACCACATGCGTCTCAAAATCCTGATACGCGCTATAGCCCATCAAAGATTCGACCAAATGCCGTCGCGCTTCTTCGAGTCCTTGTCGATCGCGGATGTGTTTTAGCTCATGCCAAGCTCCGACTATATTATAGCCGTCCACCAATAGGAGTGCCTGTGGTGCAGAACGTGGCATCACTCAACGCAGAAAGGACAAGTTTGTAAAGATTGATATGCTTCACTCTTCAATAATATTGCATTTTCTTAATTTGATGGACGATGGATTGGAAATTCTAACGCTGGCATTGGTCGTAATGCTGTGAATATGAGATTTTGTATGAGATTTATGGATTTCAACATCTTGAGAGAAGCGCCAGGATGAATACACGCTCAATGTTTGCAAGAAAAGTCAATCCAGATCAGTTCAACCTCAGATCCTACCGCTACTGCCAGTTGCCCACCAATACGAATGGCGACCAGTAGAAAGGATGCTGATAGTCTGACGATCGCAACACCTTCAATTGTGCCTGCCGCAGTGCCTCAGCTAAACTCATTCCAGGCTGACGCAGTTCTTCATAGAGTTGAGACATGAGAATCGCTGTGGAGTTGTCTTGCACTGACCAAAGCGTTGCGATCGTACTGCGTGCCCCAGAGCGAACTGCTACTCCAGCCAGTCCCAAAGCCGCTCGTTTATCTCCTGCCGCAGTCTGACAGGCACTGAGAATTAAAAGTTCGATCGGTCTACGATCTTGGCGATTGCGACCTTCTAAAAGTTGGTCGAATTCTTTCACATTGATGCGTCCGTCCCAGGTTAACAAGAAGGTGTTTTCCGCTTCAGAGGAGAACTGACCATGGGTTGCAAGATGCACGATCGGAAAGGGAACCGACGCGACTTTACCTTCAAACTGAGTGCGTGTAAAGGCTTGGTTTAACAGAACATTCGTTGGAACTAATGCCGAAATTTGCTCCACTTCTCTCACCACTCCAGGAAGGGGCGAAAATCCTTGACGAGCTTCGGATACTCCTCCTGCTAGAGTTTGCATCTGGTCTGAAGGCACTCTTGCGTTTAAGGTGCTACGTTGCCAGCGCGGAGGTAAGAGTTGCAAACTAGGAGAGAGCGCAATGCTGTATTGTTCAATCAGGTATTGTTGACCATCATGTAAAGCTGCGATCGGGATTCCTCGAAGAACGCCATCTAGAACAAATACAAGCGTTTTGACCTGACTCTGGGCAAGATCTTTTGCAATGGGACGAATCAACAGATCGTATAGTTGCTGATTGGGACGGAGCGGATCTGAAGCAGCAACGAAGGGATTGAGGCTTGCAAAGAGATCGTCAAAGGCTTTGTCGATCGTTCTAGAATCGGATGGGATCGAGGGAGTATAGTACCGGATCGGCTGATCGGGTAGCGATAGGATGATTGCCAAGCGATCGGGTAAAAGAATCGAGTAAACAATGGCGGCATTGCGATCGACTTGATCAATTTGTTGGGGTTTAGCATCTAAGCAGGCTTCTCGGAAAAAATTGTTTAGCTCTGCTAACTGGAGTGCTTCAATGACTTCTCTGGCTCGTTGTAGTGCCGCTTGGCTTGGTTTAGTTTCTAATAGCAATTGAACCAATTCTCGGTAAATCGGTTCGACTTGCTCTCGAAATGAAAACTGCACTTCTGAATTCATCGCGACTAAATCTCCCCGCAGCACTGCGAGCGTTTCTACGGCTTGATTATAGGCAGCAATTGCATCAGTTGTTTGTCCCTGCTGCTTGAGAACTCGTCCTAACTGCCATTGCCAAGAAACAGCAATATCATTCGCCTGCATCGTTTGAGCAATGTGCAGCGCTTGTTCTGTTACTTCCTGAGCATCTGACCATTGACGCAATGTTTCATAGAGATGACCCAATTGTCCTAGTGCATAGGCTTCTGCTCTCGGATCTCGGAGTTCTCGCGCTTGTTTCGTAGCATTGACGAGCAGTTGAGCGATTTCTCGCTGATCCTGATTTTTCATCTTCGTCAGGCTTTCTGCTAGATTCACTTGTGCATAAATTGCAGCACGGCTCAAAGGTAAATTCTTCAGCAGCGATCGAATTTCTGCAAGTAGAGAAGTTTGATCGAGCGTTGGGTTTGTCTCAGCTAGAAGACCCAACTGGTTTAGCTTGGCTTGCGATCGGGTTAAAGCATCAGGGGCAAGCGTTGCCGATTGTTGATAAAATGCAACGGCTTCATGCGCCGCGTTATTTTTGCGCTCTGCTTTCTCTCGTTCCTTGAGTGCCCTGGTTAAATTTCCCAATGCGAGTAGGGTATAACTCTGACCTGCATTTGCATTCAGGCGTTGAGAAATTGCTAAGCTAGACTGCAAAACTGCCTGAGATTCTTTGAGATCGCCTACGCGAAATTGCGTGATTCCTAAACTTCTAAGTCCATCAGCTTTCAAAGCAGAATCGGGCAAGCTTTGCAGTTGGCGATTGATTTGCTCGATCGTCGTCTTAGCGCGTCGATACTGTCCAAGAGCTTGAAGGGCTTGCACCTGGTTGAGTTGGCTGCCGACGATCCCTCTTTCGTCTCCTGCTGCTTTGTAGGCTGCTTCGGCTTGCTTCCAGGTGTCGAGTGCTGCTTCGGCTTGTCCGGTTGCAAGCTGATTTGTCCCTTGAGTGTTTAAGGTTTGGGCACGGACAAGCGCGATCGAAGCGTTCCCACTTGTTGAGGTTTGAGCAAGGATCGACGAACTAGAATGATCCGTCGCGGTCTGAGCATGAGTATCTGAAATAGCACCCCAGACGACCACCCCAAAAAATTGCAGCGCTGCAAGAATTGCTAGGTGCCAAATCTTCACTCGCTTCGCTGTTGTCGGGAATCGCTTTCGTTGTCTCACGACACACCCCCTATATAATTGCTAGGTATAATTGCTAGGTATAATTGCTAGACTTTCGCGATCATCTAGACTCCATACTGGAGTCTAGAACAACATGACATTGAAACAGATTTTACTATCAAACCAGAAATTGCTGATCTTTTCAATGCGGATTCTAAAGATTACAACTGGTCGATCTGGAAATTGCCTTTGTTTAGTTAGGATTTTGATTTTTAATATCAGTACTTAGTGCTATAAACGATACCAGGATAGTTTTTAGCGGTGAGAAACATATGAGGTTTTAGATGGGATTGGCATGAGTTTTATGGATTTGAAAAACTCAGCCGAATGCCCAAGATTAGAACATGCTCTTTCCAATCAATGCCATGATCACCTCAGAACTGCATCCTGCTACCAAGATTAAAGTTTCGAGCATTCGAGTGTTATTAATTGATCCGCAGAGTCTTATGCGTAACGGACTGCAAGCAATGTTAGAAATGGAGTCTGACTTGCAAATTGTGGGCAGTCTGGCAAATGCAGAAAGCGCGATCGCACAACTTCAGGTTTTGCAGCCTGATATTGTGCTAATAGATAGCATAGATGGCTGGAGTGCGATCGCAGCGATTCTTAGTCAGTTACCATCGACTAAAGTTCTGGCGCTTAGCACCTATGAGCGAGACGCTGACATTCTCCAAGCCATGCAAGCAGGCGCAAAAGGATATTTACTGAAGAATATGCCTGTTTCAGAACTTGTAAAGGCAATTCGTCTTGTTTACGGTGGCTATAGCCAAATGGCTCCAGGATTGATGGAAAAGCTGCTGACAAATCTCCCTACTTCAGTGAGTCAACCAGAATTCGAGGAAGTCCTCCTGACCTCCAGAGACCGGGATATTTTGCGCCTGATTGGTCAGGGCTGCACAAACCGCGAAATTGCATTTGAGCTACATCTTGCAGAAGGGACTGTCAAAACTTATGTGACTCGATTGCTGAGTCGTCTATCTCTTCGGAATCGATCGCAGCTTGCGATCTATGCAACCTCGATTCTTCTCTGAACGTTGAGCCGTTTACTCCAGATTTAGCCTTGATCGACTGCTCAACTCGTATGTGCTGGTCGCAAGCGCACTATCCCGCACCATTGAGTTTTTTAGGAGAGAACAATGATCGCTCACATCTACGCTTTACTGGTTGGAATTGATGAATATCTAGCTCCGGTTCCCGTGCTGAAGGGATGTGTAAATGATGTGATAGCCATCCAAGCTTATCTAGAAGGAAGAGTTGAAAGTTCTGATCATCTTCACATTCAGACGCTCTTTAATCAAAAAGCAACTTACAAGGCGATCGTGAACGGATTTCGATCGCATCTTCGCCAAGCAAAAGCTGGGGATGTCGTATTGTTTTACTATGCTGGACATGGTAGCCAGGAGCAAACTCCTCAAGAGTTTTGGGCGATCGAACCTGACCATTTGCATGAAACTTTGGTCTGTTACGACAGCCGAACTCCGACAGGGAAAGATTTAGCAGATAAAGAACTCGCAAAGCTGATTGCTGAAGTTGCTGAGAATAATCCGCAGATTACGATCGTACTCGATTGCTGTCATTCGGGATCAGGAACTCGCGAGATTGAGGTTTCAGTACGGCAAACCCCCGCAGATTCACGAGTGCGATCGCTCGATCAATTTCTGTTCTCGTCGCATGAACTAGAACGCCTCTCATCGACAACAGATTGGGCAATGCCACGAGGGAATCATGTTTTACTGTCAGCATGTCGCGATCGTGAACTGGCAAAAGAAGTACAGATTAATGGGCAGAACCGAGGCGCATTCTCCTACTATTTTTTAGATACTTTGAAACAAGCAAACGGGAGCTTAACGATTCGAGAATTGTTTAAGCGCACTCATGCACTGGTAACAAACAAAATTACAGCCCAGTCTCCACAGTTGGAAACTACTCTTTCTGAGGAGCTAGATCAACTATTTTTGGCAGGCGCGATCGCAGAGCGTTCCGCTTATTTTACTGTAAGCTATCACCAAGACGATCAATGGATCATTGATGCTGGAGCGATCCACGGCATTCCGCAACCGTCAGCAGGAGAAACCGTGTCTCTTGCAGTATTTCCCTTTAGCACGCATGATTTGAAACAGCCCGCTGAGGCAATTGGTGAAGCTCAAGTAATAGAAGTTTTGCCACAGCGAAGTAAAGTTAAGATGACTGGTATTTCGGAGTTGGAGTCAGGACAAATCTTCAAAGCGATCGTGACCAGTCTACCTCTTCCACCCAAAGGCGTGATTCTAGTTGGAGATGCGATCGCGCTAGAGCAAACTCGAATAGCATTGCAAGCTTCTCTCTATGTCCAAGACGTTGAAACGGCTGAGAATGCAGAATTCAAACTCGTAGCGCAGAACGATCAGTATTGGATTTTTCGATCAAGTGACGATCGTCCTCTCGTTTCGCCAGTAAAAGAATATACGTCAGAGAGTGCATCACTCGTAATTCGACGGTTAGAGCATATCGCGCGATGGGACAACATTATTGAACTTGCAAGCCCAGCAACGAGTCGAATTCAGCCGAATGCGGTGCAGATGCAACTCTACCAGGATGGGCAAGAGCTTCAAGATGCTGAGATCCGTTTGAGCTATCAACAGAACTATCAAACCTCAAAGCAACCCTCTTTCAAAATCAAGCTCACTAACCATAGCGATGAAGCCTTATATTGTGCTTTGCTAAATTTAACCGATCGCTATGCGATTACAGCCAGTTTGTTTGAAGCAGGCGGAATCTGGCTTAATCCGGGTGAAGAAGTGTGGGCATTGGGCAATCGACCCATTTATCCAACTGTCCCGGAGAAACTCTGGAAGCAAGGCGTAACCGAGACACGAGATGTTCTGAAGCTGATTGTTGCAACGACTGAATTTGATGCTACCTTACTCGAACAAGCCGAACTAGATTTGCCATCTCTCCCTTCGCGTCAGGTGAGTCGAGGGCAAGGCACGCTCAATCGCTTAATGAATCGAATTCAGCATCGCGAACTGAAAGCAAAACCTGAAGAAGAACTCTACGATGATTGGGTAACCAGCCAAATTATGATCACTACAGTTCGCCCACAAGCAAGCGTCTCCATCCCAAGAACCGGAAGTACTTTGCTAGCACCAGGCGTAACGCTCCTCGCGCATCCAAGCTTAAGCGCGCAAGTTCGACTAGCACATGAAAGCCAATCGACGCGCAGTATCGACAATACTCTACCGCTACTTCTGCAAGAAATTGAGAGTCAACCTTTCCAATTCACAATGAGCCGAAGTTCTGATCCGGGGTTGAGCCTGTTGGAGTTGACTCAGATCGAAGATCGATCGCAAATCACGCCACTATCGCCTTTGAAGCTTTTAGTAGATACACCATTAGCTCCAAACGAGTTACTTATCGCGATCGCACATGACGGAGAATTCTTTCTCCCGTTGGGAAGCGGTCAACTCTTAGCAGGCAAAACTGAAATTACGTTAACCCGGTTGCCTGATGTTGCTGAGAGTCGCAGTATCGGTGGAGCCGTTCGGATGTTTTTTCAGAAAATTGTGATGGAGTCATTAGGATTGGACTGTGAATACCCACGCTTAGCGATCGCGCAAGTCAACCCTGATGAAACCGTGACTTACATCCAAGATAGGGAAATGGTGAAAGCACAAATTGCTCGATCAAAACGATTAGTCCTATTCGTTCACGGCATCGCTGGAGATACCCGAAGCTTAGCCGCAAGTCTACAACGCGCAAACTTAAGCGATCGCTATGATACCATTTTGACCTTTGACTATGAAAATCTGAACACTCCGATCGAGGAAAACGCCCGACTGTTAAAGCAAAAACTAGCAGAAGTGGGGTTAGGTGATCATCACAGCAAACTGCTGCATATTGTTGCCTACTCAATGGGAGGCTTAGTGTCGCGTTGGATGATTGAAAAAGAAGGCGGCGATCGCATTGTTCAACACCTGATAATGTTTGGAACACCGAATGCGGGTTCTCCTTGGGCAACCATCTCCGATTGGGCTTTAGCAACGCTCAGTCTCGGACTCAATGGACTCTCCAAAATAACTTGGAGTGCCCCAATTGTTGGAATGCTAATCAACATCATCCACCAATCGATCGACTACTCAGGCGCAGTTCGAGTCAGCTTAGATCAAATGCGCCCCAGTTCTATGTTTCTACAGGCTCTAGCAAACAACGCGGCTACGGATGTTCCTTATACGATTATTGCAGGTAACACTTCTATCATTGCGATCGCGCTACAAAAGCAGCAGAATCAGCAGTTTAGCCCCTTAGAGAAATTGATGAAGCAACTGTTCAATGATTTTGTTGCGCTACCTTTTTTCAACCAATCGAATGACATTGCTGCAACCGTTCGCAGTATTAAGAGTGTCAGTTGGGTTCCGGTTTCACAAATCCACGAGATTGGGTGTGATCACCTGGTTTATTTCACCGATCCAATCGGGTTAGAAGCGTTCTCAAAAGCGCTGACTCAACCTCAGGATCGAGTCATCAGCCAATCGCCGCCGATTCATACAGAAGAACTATCAACCTTATAGCAATCGAGGGGGATCAAATGGCTGAGTTTTCTCGCAATCTCGCGATCGTCATCGGCATTAACGATTATCGCAATGGCATTGCACCTTTACAAACTGCCGTAAATGATGCTAGACAACTCGTCAAAGTTCTACAGGAAAAGCACGAGTATCAAGTCTGGCTCTATCTCGATGCGATCGCGACGCTGAAGAATCTAAAAGACCTGCTCGAAACAACACTCCCGCAGACTGTGACTCAAGATGATCGCTTATTGTTCTATTTTGCGGGTCATGGCATTGCGCTCAATAGCGACAATGAGCCAGCAGGCTATCTGATTCCTCAAGATGCCAAGCAAGGCGAGGTGCAAACCTATCTGCCGATGACAGACCTTAAGGCAGCCTTAGAGCAGCTACCCTGTCGTCATTTTCTGGGAATTCTGGATTGTTGTTTTGCGGGAGCTTTTCGCTGGGGCAGTACGCGAGATTTGTTCGTGGCTCCAGAAGTCATTCACCTAGAGCGCTACTATCGCTTTACTCAAGATCCGGCTTGGCAAATTATCACCTCAGCCGCCTCTGATCAAAAAGCACTAGATGCCTTTGCGCTCAACCCAGCACGGGAAAAACTCGGAGAACATTCTCCATTTGCAGATGCCTTGATCAAAGCACTCTCTGGAGATGCCGATTGCTATCCGCCAGCGACATTTGGAAAACGTGCTGGAGATGGCGTAGTGACTGCGACAGAACTCTATTTATATTTACGCGATCGCGTCGAACTGGCAACAGAATCACATCGCCAACGCCAAACGCCCGGACTCTGCTCCCTTAAAAAACATGACAAAGGCGAATACATCTTTCTCACGCCAGGTCACCCCCTGAACTTACCTCCTGCCCCTCCTCTTGATGAATCAAAAAATCCCTATCGGGGGTTAGCGTCATTTGAGGCAGAACACAAAGCCTTATTCTTCGGGCGAACTGAGAGCGTTGAACATTTAGAAAAATTCGTGACCAGTCACCCGCTGACAGTTGTGCTAGGGGCATCTGGTTCTGGCAAGTCTAGCTTAGTTAAAGCAGGACTGATCCCCAAACTCGAAGCAGCAAAATGGCGATCGATCGTGATTCGTCCTGGAAAATCTGCTTATGCTGCACTGAACATTGCGCTTCAGCAAGAGATTACCGCTCAGAAATCCTATGTAGACCTGATTGCAGACTGGAAGCGAGACAATCCTGATATCAAAATTTTGCTCGTGATTGATCAGTGCGAAGAACTGATAACGCTCTGTCAAAATGAACAGGACAGTCATTCATTCTTAGACGAGCTAGAACAAGTTATCGCAGAGCATTCTGGCACAATGAGAGTGATCCTGACGTTACGTTCAGATTTTGAACCCCAATTGCGAGATTTAGCGCTAAAAGATCGCTGGGCAGCGGCTCGATTTATTGTGCCTGCAATGTCTCGATCGCAGTTACGAGACGTGATCGAGAAACCCGCAGAAGCGCGAGTCATGTATTTCCATCCCAATGAACTAGTTGAGCAATTAATCGATGAAGTCGCAGATATGCCCGGTGCTTTGCCGCTATTGTCATTCGCATTGAGTGAATTGTATTTGAAGTATCTTAAGCGTCAGCATCACGCTCATCTTCGAGGTGAAACGCTCGATCGAGCGATCACTCAAGCCGATTATGACGAGCTAGGGGGAGTCACGCGGAGCTTAACCCAACGGGCTGACCAAGAATGCGACGCTCTAGGAGAAGCTTACGAACAAACGATTAAGCTAGTGATGCTGAGGATGGTAGCTATCGGGGGCGGCGAACTGGCTCGACGGCGCGTTTCTTGGGCAGAACTTATCTATCCGCCTGCAAGAGCCAAACAAGTCAAAGCTGTCACTGCTCAATTTTCAGCCGCTCGCTTGCTCGTTGAAGGACAGGATGCCGAAGGAAATTGCTATGTAGAACCTGCTCACGATGCACTGATTCAAGGGTGGGCAAAACTGCGGAACTGGGCAACCGCCGAGAAAAATTTAGACCTACAACGCCGCTTAACGCCTGCTGCTTTTGAATGGAAAACAAAGCAGCAAAAACGCTTTTTGTGGAATGCTGATCCGTATCTAGAGGTTTTGCAAAAAGAGATCCTGAATTCATCCGACCAGAATTGGCTCAATCAAGTCGAGACAGAATTTGTCCAGTGCAGTATCCAACAGAGACAGCGCAATGTCCGAATCCGTTGGGGAATTGCTACCGCAACGATGCTGGGTTTGGGGAGCTTAACCATTTGGGCACTCATGGGTCAGCGCGAGGCAACGATCGGACAAATGCAGGCAGCAAGCCAAGCCTCGGAAGCTCTGCTGCAAGGGAAGCAGCCGACGGTAGAAGCTCTGCTCGGAAGTTTACGCGCAGGAAACCAGCTTCAAGCGCTTCAAAGAGGTTTCTTACCCATGGATGTGAGCCAATTTTCGCAAGTGGTTAGAAATCTCCGAAAAGCAGTCTATACGGTTCGAGAAACGAATCGCTTGACAGGTTTTTCGGGAAGAGTCGCGAAAGTGTTTTGGAAAGACGGTCGTTTGCTCGTTGTTACAGTTGCACAAAATGGAACGGTGCAGATTTGGGATAGACGAAATGAACAGGAGATTGAACTCCCTCGACCGGGACAAGCAACGGATTCTGTCCAGTTAAGCCCCGATGGCGATCGATTAGCGATCGCAGCCCCAAATGGCACGATTTCCCTATGGCGTTGGCAGCAACAGCAAGTGAGTGATCTCAAAGGACAACCTAATCCTTCACTTCGCTTTAGTCCTGACAGTCGTCAACTGGTGAGCGTGGGAGAGGGCAGAATTGACGTATGGGACTTAACCACCAACAGCCATCAACAATTGACTCAGCCCAATCTTCTCGATGCTGGTTTTGATAACCAAGGACAATTACTTCGAGTCATCACCACTGAAGGAACGGTAAAAGTCCTTGATGCTTCAGGCAAACCGAGCAAGTTCAATCTTAAAATCCCTCGTCCGCCGCGTAAAGTAACATTCAGTCCCGATGGGAATCAAATTGTTCTTGACTTGCAGCAACCCGAAGAAATTACAGAAGAGGGCGCGATCTTATGGAATTGGAAAACAGGCGAAACAACTTCTCTAGGACAAGATTTGACGGTTGCATTTAATCCAGATGGCAGTCAACTAGCGACTACTGGATCAGATGATGGCATTGTTCGGTTAAGAGATGCGTCTAACACTTCAATCGAGTTCAAAGCGCATCAAACCCAGGTCGCAAATCTCGACTTTAGAGAAGATGGCAGTCAACTGGCGACAGCAAGTGCAGATGGAACGGTTCGCATCTGGTCAGTGCAGCCTCAGCCTCTACAATTTGTCAAACAATTACCAGGGTCATTTCGTAGCGTTGCTTTTCAACCTGGGAGCAACCAGATTCTAGGACAATCTACAGATGGAGTGCTGCACTGGTTTGATCAAGGAGGACATTCAATCAATCAACCTCAACTCTTTTCTATTCCGTTTAATGAAATCAGGTTTCGCCCCAATCATCAGCAATGGGTCGCTGTAGCACAAGACGGGACATTGCACTTACGCTCGTCTGATGGCAAGCTCTTACGCAAGTTTGAGGGAGTTTACTCTTCCTCCAGTAATGTAGCGTTTAGTCCCGATGGTCTGCAATTTGCTGTCATTGCTCCAGAGCGATCGAATTCTAAAGCGATTAGAATCCTGGATATTGTTTCCGGTGAAGTTGTGAAGAGTCTTCCTGTCACGAAACAATCAAACTTTGATCAGGTCATTTGGAAACCTGATGGTCAAATTCTGTATGCGACCTTGGTTCAGATGACGGATGGAGTCAGAGACAATAGCATTCGCCTGTGGGATGCAGAGTCGAATCAACAATATGCAACACCGCTCACCGCTCGAAGGAATTCCTTGAGCAGTCTTACCTTTAATCAAGACGGGAG
This sequence comes from Leptolyngbya sp. Prado105, assembly GCA_025454375.1. Taxonomy (GTDB): domain Bacteria; phylum Cyanobacteriota; class Cyanobacteriia; order Leptolyngbyales; family Leptolyngbyaceae; genus Leptolyngbya. The sequence goes on from JALOOO010000048.1 coordinate 22,082, forward strand.
TATGAGCGCGATCGCAGAGCGTGAGCAGATCAATCTAACCTACTTAGATGGCACAACAATGACGCAATTTTCAGCAGATTCAGGTCAAATTAAAAGCTTAAAGCTCAGTTCTGACGGAACACTACTGCTATCAATCGGGGACAACGGAACTGCAAAGCTATGGCGAATTGGCGGGTTAGATCACCTGATAGCGCAGGGGTGCGATCTCATTCGTAACTATCTCACCCAAAGAAGTGTCAGTCAGAGCGATCGTGATCTTTGCAAGAACTGACAGCAACAGAGAGCAGCTTTCAGAACAAACGGGGTCGAATTCGCCACCTTTGTCCTTTTAGTCTAAGGTAGGTGAAGTAAAAAAAATCAATCTCCGACGTAACCTCTTCTCCCCAATAAATTACATTATGGTTAGATCAATAGATATTGTTTCATGACAGGAATTAAGCAGACTCCCCAGCAACAACTCGTGATCCGGCTCGCTCAATTGTTTCCAGAGGCGCTATTTTACAAGGAAACCTCTGACAAGGTTGTAGCGTTGACGATCGATGATATCCCGACTCCGAACGAGGCAGACGATATATCCACTCAACTGATCCTAGACGTGATCGCTGATCATAATCAAACGATCGAATCTCCCACAGAGCGCGTTCGAGCAACGTTTTTTATCATCACCGATCATCTGTTTGACGGAACGACGATTCTCGATCGCATCGTTGAGCAAGGGCACGAAATTGGCAACCACGGAACGACGGATCAAACAACCGCATTGCTGCATCCAGAGGTTTTTGCTGCACAATTAAATGCTGCCCATCGCTATATTTCAGAAAAGCTCCATTACCCCTTGCGGTGGTATCGTCCGGGACGAGGGCTATACAATAAAACCATGCTACGCTGTCTACAACAAATGCCGGGATATGTTCCCCGATTTGCACTAGCATCGATGCTACCCGTCGATACCTTTAAGCCAACCGATGACAGTGTATTTACGGCTTGGTATATCACTCAACATATTTTTCCAGGAGCAATCTTAGTGCTACATGGTGGCACGGCTGAACGATCGCAACAAACTGCACAAGCCTTGAGGTTGATTCTAGATGAACTCAAGCGACGTAACTATCGAACCGTGACCCTGAGTGAACTATGGGACAGACTATAAAAATTGCATTGTTCTGAGATTAAACAGATTTGACAACCTTGTATATTCTGGTAAACAACACCACGCTTCAAATAGCATATTCCTGCATCACGGCGTATTGTAATGCAGCATTTGCCGAAAATATTGCTGGTATAACTGACAACTGACGATCGCGACACAATAGATGACTGTAATCGTCCTGTAAAAAGGGACTTCACCAGAAACGGATACGCTTCAACAGATACTTGTAAAATTTATACTTCCGAAACGCATGAGCTGAATTTCATTATGTTACATTCATAGTGCCAACTGGAAAATCCACTTCTGACACTTAACAAAACTGATAAAGCCAGAAAAAGTAAGATAGCAACGCAGGGTCAGGAATAAGACAAACAAAAAAAGTGAGTTTTTAGTCTGTTTTGGAAAGTTCGTAGTGTTTCTGCGCTGGTGACGTCAGAAGGTAGACAAATCCAAATTCTAGAGGCGGCCGCAGGATACGCACGATCGCCAATCTTCGGCAGACATGTTGGACACCAGTTCAGCAGTGAATGCAGACCGCAGACGACTGCGAGACGGAATGTCGGCTACGCGATGAAGGTCGATAGACAGGTACTCTGGAGCTGTGCCATGCAGATACTGAAATATCAAAGCGACCTTGTATGTAATCCGCTCTGGAAAGCCTAGCCAGTTGAGACTCTTCATCAATGCCGTGACGTGGTCATACTTCCTAACTCCAAAGTTAAGGCGAACGCTGGAATTCAGGACTGACTGTAACTGTTGTAGGAGCTGTGCGGGCAGTACGACAAGGGAGACATTTCTACAGTCCAACCGAACAGAACTAGGGATACCACCACTGCTGGAAAGTGTCCACCGGAACTGATCACCGCACACTTTGCAGTTGTCGCAGCGCACTGAAGCAGCTAGAGACCGTCTGTCTAACGTGCGTCCTCATGCTGGCGTCAGAGTCTAGGAAAATTCCTAGATCGCGGACAGATATCGACGACGTCACGAAATCATTGCCGATCCGAACGGTAGTGGTAGGCAGCTGATGCTGCCGACGACTAGTTGCT
>JALOOO010000258.1 GCA_025454375.1 Leptolyngbya sp. Prado105
TCGAATCGACTTATTTCGGATGAATTGAGTTGTCCGAATTGCTTCGTTAATTGCGCTGAATTGCGGCGCTTTACCGTATGCCTTGAACTCTAAAACAAGTATGATTCGACCTAATCACGATAATCTTATGATGGCACATTCATTGATAAGAAAACCTCAACTCCTGCATTTTGCACAATGATTTTGCACAATTGGGATACTCCCCAACCCACAGTCTGCATCCGCTAGATTTTAGCTGGGGGAATTGTAGGCGTTGGAGTCGGACTGGGCGAAATTTCAGGCGTTGGAGTCGGACTGGGTGAAGCCGATGGAGTTGGCAAAATCGTTGGAGTTGGAGTCGGACTGGGCGAAATTTGAGGTCTTGGGGGAGGAGTAGACTGTTTCGGAGCTTTTCGAGCCAATCGAAACGACTGGAGAAACACATCAATACTCGTCGCAAGTCCTTGAGACTGATTTTCCTTTGTCGTCGTGACATTGATGAAATAAGCGCGTTTGTCTACCAAATAAACTCGCCACTTCGCCACCATGCCATCCGGCAGCCTAAAATTCATTTCCCGTCCTGGAAAGCCATTCAACTCGATCGTGCGAAACGAAATCAAAACCGCCTGCCCATTTGCCGCCCCTCGACGAATCCCATCATAAATTTCGCTTTGCAGATTTTTATTCGTTCCTGGTGCAACAGGCAAATTGAGAATCCCAACCGCATATCGGACAGATTCCTCATTGCGAATGAGTTCAAACTGCGTCAGTCCATTTTGCTTACGCTCAGTTGGAGTCCCCGGCATCACGATCGAGAACCCCCAACTTTTCGAGGTAAACCGTCTCCAGATACTTTGTTGGGCAACGATCGGCTGCAACTCTGCTATTACAGGCGATCCAAACAAAATCGCCACCCCTAACACCCCTTGCCAAATCCGCATTACAGCACACCCTTTGAACTCGGAATTTCATGCGCCCGTCGCGGGTCAATTTCGATCGCCATCCGCATCGATCGCGCAAACGCCTTAAACGTCGCCTCAATAATGTGATGCGAATTGATCCCATCCAATTGCCGAATGTGCAACGTCATCTGCGAATGATTCACCACTGCCACAAAGAACTCTCGAACCAGTTGCGTATCATAGGTTCCCACTCGCTGCGTCGGAATCTCTAACCCATAGCTCAAATGCGGACGACCTGAGAAATCCAATGCCACTTGCACCAAAGCTTCATCTAAAGGCGCAACGAAATGCCCAAATCGCACAATCCCTTTACGATCGCCAATCGCGGACGCGATCGCCATCCCGAGCGTAATTCCGACATCTTCATTCGTATGGTGGTCATCGATTTCAATATCGCCCGTCGCCTGAACCTCCAGGTCAATTAAGCCATGCGATGAGATCTGATGCAGCATGTGATCGAGAAACGGAATTCCCGTATTTGCCATGCACTTTCCAGTCCCATCAAGATTGACCGTAACTTGAACATCGGTTTCACCCGTCTTGCGAGAAACCGAAGCAATTCGGGCAACAGAAAAAGCCTGTGAAACTGAAGGTCGATCGCTAGTCTGCATGTCGGCAATCCAAACGTAAAGCAAGTCCCATTATAGATTTGTTCGAGAAGCTTCCCTTGAGACAGACCACAGAATTCGGAATTCTGTCACAATAGAAGAGATAATCTTAAGTTTTGTAAAAATTATGAGTCTCAGCTTAGCGCAAATTGCCCAAGACCTCGATAGTGACAGCACTCGCGATCGCATGGTTGCCCTAGCGAACTTAAAAAACTTTCCGGCTGAAGATGCCGTACCCCTGATTAAAAAAGTTTTAAATGACGAGAGCCTGCAAATTCGATCGATGGCAGTGTTTGCACTAGGAATCAAACAAACCGACGAAAGTTTTCCGATTTTGCTCAAGATCCTTGAAAACGAACCCGACTATTCGATTCGAGCAGATGCAGCAGGCGCATTAGGCTATCTCGAAGACATTCGAGCCTTTGAGCCATTGGTGCGGATTCTGTATGAAGATACAGATTGGTTAGTCCGGTTTAGCGCCGCCGTCTCGTTAGGCAATTTGAAAGATCAACGGGCGCGAGAAGTCTTAGTGCAAGCCTTAGAAAGTCCAGAGGTGGTTGTGCAGCAGGCAGCGATCGCGGCTTTAGGAGAAATTAAAGCGATCGATTCAGTCGAAGCGATTCTGCGATTTGCTCAATCCGAAGATTGGCTCGTGCGGCAGAGATTAGCAGAAGCGCTCGGCAATTTGCCCAGCGACAAGAGTATTTCTGCCCTGAAATATTTGGCAAAAGATAATAATGCAAACGTTGCACTAGCCGCTTCCGGCGCATTAGAGCGTTTGGGGCAATAGACTGCTGAAGTCTATTCGGCAGACATTTTTGATTTATTCAGGAGACAATTTCGCCGGATTTGGTGGGGCTAGCAGGGAAATGATTGACAAGCATCCCTCTGGTTGTGTAATTTGCATGACTTAGGGATGTAAGTCGGATCAGGTATATAGTTCAAGTCACCTTCCCCTAACCTCACCATGAAAAAATCGCCTTGGACTCGTTTGTTGAGCTTCTCGAAGCAGATTGCTCCAAAATCTGGCTGGCAATTTCTCGCTGTTGGAAGCTTGCCAGTTTTGGTTGGGGCAGGTGCGATCGTTGCTTATCGACCGGGTTGGATGCCCGCCGAAGTCGCCCCCCAGATTTCAGCCCTCACGCCGTCTGCGCTCTTGAAACCTGAGCCACCCAAACTCACCTCAAGCCTCAGCGTTGCTCTCGCTCCCGTCTGTTTACAGGGGACGCAACTCGGTTATCAAGCTTCGACTTCGGTGCCGACTGATTTTAAGCCGACGACCTTTAGCGCCAAGTCTGCCGAATTTGCCAACGATTGGAAAGCAAAACTGGCAGAAGCCCCTTTCCCTCAGATCAATGCGAGAGCGCGACTCGCAAAGGTTCCGATCATGATGTATCACGACATTGTGGCGGAGAAAGAAGTCTTTTTTGATGTGACTCCGCAAGAGTTTGAGGCACATCTGCAACTGATTCAGCAAAATGGCTTGACTCCAATCAGCTTAGATCAGCTAGTAGAACATTTGAAAACAGGCATTCCTCTGCCGCCAAAGCCGATCGTTCTCACCTTCGATGATGGTTACTTAGGACATTACACCTTTGTTTACCCGTTGCTGAAGAAGTATCGCTATCCAGCAGCGTTCTCGATTTATCCCGCAAAAATCGACAAGCCCAGAGGTCGTCCCGGCATGACCTGGGCACAAATTCAAGAAATGGCGGCTGATCCGTTAGTTACGATTGCGTCTCACAGCGTCAATCACCCCTCTGATCTGCGCGAGATCACTGATGATGCAAAGCTTGCCTTTGAGATGACCGAATCGAAACGATCGCTTGAAGCGAAGCTGAATCTTCCGATCAAATACTTTGTCTATCCCGAAGGCAAGAATGATGAGCGAGTCCAGCAAGCCGCGATCGCAGCAGGCTATCAAGCAGCTTGGACAATGAGTGATGAAGCCAATCTCTTTGCGGCTGAATCTGAGAATCTGTTCAACATTTCACGGATTGGGCAATCTCAAACCGAAAAAGTGATCGCAGAAGCCAATGGTGGGCCTCCAATCACTTTTTTCAAGGAAGGTCTGAATTTTAGTGCGCCTGTCGAGCTAATGAAGACGACCGTGAATAAAGTGCCCTTGATTATGGCATATGGGGGAAAACCGACAACGATCCATGCCAAGACCCGCGCTCAAGTTGAGGAGATTTTGCAGGGAACGCCTGCGATCGCGGGAGTTGACGGTGGCTTTTTCTCGCTAGAATTTCTGGATTCTAATAAGATGATTGGCCCAGTCATGGCGCAATCGGGTGAGTTCGTATCTGCTCCCCAGGGATCGCTCATCAAGCTAGAAGGACGACCTTTAGTGTTGATCAATGATCAAACGATTCGATATGTTCCATTTGATCCGTTGAAGCACAATACTCGTGAGGGAGTCGAGGCGGAACTGTCGGGTGTGAAAGATGCGTTTGTTGCGGGTGCTTGGCTTGTGAAAGATGGGCAACCGCAATCAGCAGAGACATTCCGAGGCTTGTTCGGGTTTGATGCGGAGCGCGATCGAGCTTTCTGGGGAATTGATAAAGCCGATCGTCCAGTTGTTGGGGTGTCCGGCGATTATGTAAATTCTGTTGCGCTCGGGGAAGCGTTGGCGAAGGCTGGGATTCGAGAGGCGGTGATGTTGGATTCGGGGGCAAGTGCTTCGCTTGCCTTTAAGGGTGAGTCAATGATGAGCTATACTCCGCGTCCTGTGCCGCATGTTGTGGCTCTGATGCCGCCTTTGCAAACGAATTCTGCTTGTCAGACGGCTGCAAATCCCTAGTGATTTTGGTTCTGAGATTCTCCGATCGTGCTTTGAGGGCAATCGATTGAGGAAGATAGCTTCAACGATCGAGCCTTGAGGTCAATTGATCGAGCTTTGAGAACTGACAATCGAGGAAGAAAGCACAGACAATTCTGCTCTGAGGGCAATGATTTGAGGAAGAAAGCACAGACAATTCTGCTCTGAGGGCAATGATTTGAGGAAGAAAGCACGATCGATTCTGCTTTGAGAGCTTTCGATCGTGCTTTGAGGTCAATCTTTGCTGCTTGCTGCTCACTTGAAGCCTGAAAATGCACGATCGCTCTGAAGCTTCATGAAGCGATCGCATCTATTCAAGATAGACCTTGATAGTCGTACTCGATCGTCTCCTTCTCAAGAGTTAACCCCCCATGCCAGGAATTAATCCGCCCCCCAAACGTTTCAATGCGCGGGTTGCCACATCCGCATATCGCAATTCACCACACATAATTTTCCCCAAACGATCGGTCGCACTCGGACGTTTCACACCCACCTTGTACCCGATCCCCGGAACCCGGTAAAACAGATTCGCCAATCGCTGTGCCCAAACCATATCGCTGCCCCACTCTTGCTGAATCACGTCAGTATATTCAGCCAGCGCATTCGGCTTGCCATTGATCGCATGATCAACCGCTTCTGCTGCTTTCATGCCGCTAAACATCGAAGGGCGAATCCCCTCAGCCGTCATCGGGTCTACGATCGCGGCTGTCTCTCCAGCCAGGACTGCATTCTGAGTATGTAAGATCTGATCCCCATCCCAAAAGACGATCGGATGCGTGTAAATCTGTGCGCCACTGGTATTGAATCCAGATTCTTTCGCATAGTTCGATAAGGCTTTATTAAAGTCCGTCTTATCGTGACCTCGAAATGAAGCCGTTCCCGCACTAAACCCTTCAGCTTTGGGCAAATTCCAGATAAATCCGTTCTTCAACATACCGAAATCGAACTGTGCTGTCTCCCCAATCGCATGAGGCGCTTCCATGACTGCACCCATTTGAGTCTTGCGCTCTTTGAATCCTAGCCATTTTGCCATCGGACCATTCGCACCATCGGCAGCAATCAGATATTTCGCTTCTAAGCTGCCGGATGTCGTGTTGACCTGCCAGCGATCGCCTTTAAATTCGATCCCCGTTACCGCAGTTCCGTCTCGAACTTCTGCACCAAGCTGCTGCGCTTGCTTCATCACAAACTGATCGAACTCATCTCGACGCACCATCCACATCGGTTCAGGCGTTTCAAGCGTGGCATCGACTGGATCGCCGAGCTTCCAGGTATATCGGATTGTATTGACTTTGCGAGAAATCACGGGGCTAAAATCAAACTCGAACCATTGCGCGATCGCAGGAGAAACCCCGCCGCTGCAAGGCTTATAGCGAGGTAAGACATCTTTCTCTAGCACTAAAACTGAGCGTCCGCGTTTTGCGAGATGGTAAGCAGCAGTTCCGCCGGCGGGTCCTGCTCCAACAACAATACAGTCAAACATAAAGCTGGAAGGTTACTCCTACGTCAACGCTATTTAGGTCATTCAAACTTTTCCAAGCCGATCCGAACTTTTTGATAATCCTCACAAGCGCTTGAATTAGAGGGATGTCAGATCACTTAGAGCAATTTAACCCGTTTTGGCGGATTTTACCGTATAGATTTTTTCAATCCGTACTTTTCAGGAAATCTTTTTATAATCAAGGATTGCATTAAATTTGCTGAAAGCTTCGATAAACCTACATCCTAAGCTGAGAGAAATCTGTTTTTAATTGGGATAAGTGAATTTTGAAATGTTTAGATTGAACGCTTTTGATCTATCGAATTTATGAATTTTTGCCCATGTAAAATCTTTGAGTTTGCTAAAACTTCATCCTTTAGTGGGAATAATCGTCATGAACTCCATGCCTAAAGGCAGGGGCTTGTAGACTGCCCGACTCTTCTTACCCAATTCCCTACGGAGGGAAACCCTCCTACAGGATTGAGCGCTTCGAGCGGGATACAAGCCACAACATGACCAGCCTCAGTTCCTCGGAACTCCGTTTTTCGAGTCATAACACCCAAGAATGCGTCGCTAGTTCTTGGCTCTGTCGCTAGTTGTTAAACATCTATAGTGGGTTAAGGAAGTGCAACTAGCCAAACAAGCTCTTAAAACATTGGCGAAGCGAACATTACAAGCAATTAGAAGAGACGCAACAATGTCTAACTTCGTCTTTGTTCTGGATACCAACAAGCGACCGCTATCACCCTGTACTTCGGGTGTGGCAAGGTCTTTACTGAAAGCTGGAAAAGCAGCGGTATTTCGTCGTTTCCCGTTCACAATTATTTTGAGCAAAGCGGTAGAGGCAAGTCCTGAACCGCTCGAACTCAAACTTGATCCGGGTTCCAAAGTTACAGGTATTGCAATCAAGCAAGGCAACAAAATCATCTTTGGTGCTGAGTTACAGCATCGAGGACAACAGATTAAGGATGCCTTGCTGTCCCGTCGTCAATTGCGGCGTGGCAGACGGAATCGCAAAACTCGCTATCGACAAGCACGATTTCTCAATCGGACTCGTCCCGATGGCTGGTTAGCTCCCAGTTTGCAGCATCGAGTGGATACGGTGCTGACCTGGGTTAATCGATTCATCCGATTTGCACCCATAACGAGCATTGCTCAAGAATTAGTTCGGTTTGACCTGCAACTGATACAAAATCCTGAAATCTCAGGCGTTCAGTATCAGCAGGGAGAATTGCAAGGCTATGAAGTTCGAGAATATTTGCTCGAAAAATGGAACCGGAAATGCGCGTACTGCTCAGTTGAGACTGTTCCGTTTGAGGTGGAGCATATCCAG
>JALOOO010000049.1 GCA_025454375.1 Leptolyngbya sp. Prado105
TCTAGATACTTTGGAATTGAGGGATGATTGAACGATCTCAACGTTTCAGCTTCTCGCTCAAAAAGTTTGAGGTCGTCCCACGTAAACTCGCCAAAGGAGAGTAGCTTGATTACAACTTGCTCCCCTGTTTGCAAATCTCGTGCAAGCAACGTTTGTCGTCTTGATTTTTGACTCAATGCTTCTTCAATTTGAAATCGATTATTGAGAATGTTCATCCGCCCCATCCATCATAAGGTGAGAATTTTGAATTAGCCCTGCTATTCTAATCCTTCGTGCGCTCAATCCAAGGATCATCAATTTCGCCGTCTGCATTACTCGTCCACTTCTCCAATGCAGCGCATCGGTGATCAGGAAGCGCGACGAGTCTTGCATTAGGAAATTGTCCTTCTGCTTCGACTTGGCATACGATCTCCACGGCAATCTCTGTGTCTTTGCGATACTGCAATCGATTCTTGTGATAATGCGATAACTTACTCAATCGCTCTCGCACTTGCTCTAAATCGTTGTAGTGTAATTTTGCCGTCATGTAAAAGGAAAGATCTTTTGAAGATGCTCTACACGGGTCGCAGTGGGATCAATAATTTATCGACCCACTGCTGATCTGCCTCAGACAATTTTGGATTCGGAACAGGTTGGTGGTAATCGATTCGCAGATCGTAGCTACCTCGATCGTAAATCCCAGTAAAAATTTCCTGCAAATTTACAATGAATTCCTCGCCTTCTGATTTGAGTAGAAGTAATCACTGCATCCGTTTTGACTTCTCGCACTTCTAAATAGCTAAATAGCGCTCTTTCACCTCTTTGGGCATGGGAAGTCGCACTTTAGTTGAGCGATCGCGACCCTCAATCGCGTATGAAACGACGACCAAAATACGGATTGCTCCAAATACGGCTCCATCCCAGGAAAAGGCGATAGCATTGCAAACTCCCAAGAATTCTGCCTCGATTTTAACCTTCTGGTTTGCTGTCGCGCTGCATCAGTTCGTTGACTGCTAATTGCGGCGTGATTTCGCCTCGGAGTAAGCGATCGACTTGAGCCGATATCGGCATCGAAATCCCTTGCTCTCTCGCCAATCTCACCAAAACTTGAGACGTATTAATTCCTTCGGCAGTCCCTTCGAGACGGGTCAGAATGTCGGTAAGCGATCGACCTTGAGCCAGTCCAAATCCAACTTGATAATTTCGACTCAAAGCACTACTACAAGTTGCAAGTAAATCGCCTAAACCGGACAATCCATAAAACGTCTCAGGTTTCGCGCCCCAAGTTGTCCCCAATCGAATCATCTCTGCTAAGCCTCTTGTGACTAAAGCTGATTTCGCATTGGTTCCAAGCTGCAAGCCATCACATGCCCCGACTGCGATCGCAATCACATTTTTTAACGTTCCACCTAACTCGACCCCCAATGGATCAGAGTTGGTATAGATCCGAAATCGTGACGATGAAAACGCCTGCTGAACTTGGTCTGCAAGCGTTTGATTCTGACTTGCGACAACACTGGCAGCAGGTAACCCTCGCTGAATTTCTTTTGACAAATTTGGACCTGAGAGAACCGCGATCGCACTCTCACCAAACGCAGATTGCCAAACCTGAGACGGCAGCAATGGCAAATTCGTCTCACTTCCGGACTGCGAATCTAGCCCCTTTGTTGCCGTCACAATTGCAGAAATTGGGACTGAAATTTGTTCAATCACAGAGCGAACGCCCTTCATCGAAATCGCAGAGATGACAAGTTCGGCATCTCGAATCGTATCGTTGAGCGATCGTTCACTTCGACGTGACCACACTGACACCTCGTGCCCATTCTCTCGTACCAATCCCGCCAGCGTCGAACCCCAAGCCCCCGCTCCAATTACAGAAATCTTCATCGAGGATATTGTTCCATCAGTCCACGAACTTGCTCAGCATGATAGGAGCTTCGAGTCAGCGGGGTCGAGACGACCTGTAAAAAGCCGATCGACTCCCCATATTCACGCCAAGCATCAAACTGCTCTGGCGTGACAAAATCCTTGACATCCAAATGTTTCTGAGTCGGCTGGAGGTATTGCCCGATCGTTAAAATATCGCAGTTAACCGATCGCAAATCCCGCATTGTGTCGCGCACTTCTGCATCCGTTTCGCCAAGTCCAACCATAATGCCCGACTTGGTATAGACGTGAGGATTGATCGCTCGAACTTTCTGAAGCAGTTCGAGCGATCGCGCATAATCTCCTTGCGGACGCACCCGACGATACAGCCGAGGAATCGTTTCAGTATTGTGATTTAGCACTTCTGGTGCTGCACTGAGAATCGTAGCAAGCGCCTCCCAATTACCACAGAGATCAGGGATTAAAAGCTCGATCGTAGTCTTCGGCGAAACGGCTCGAATCCCTTCAATGCAGCGGACAAATTGCGATGCACCTCCATCAGGCAAATCGTCACGATTCACAGAAGTAATGACGACGTGATTCAGATTCATCCGTCGAACAGCTTCCGCCAAACGAGTTGGCTCTGTTGGGTCAAGCGCTTTTGGCTTTTTCTCAAAATCAATATCGCAGTAGGGACACGCTCTTGTACAAGCTGGACCCATGATCAAAAACGTCGCTGTCCCGGCATTAAAGCACTCGCCAATATTGGGACAAGATGCCTCTTCACAGACTGTATTTAGTTCGAGATCTCGCAGAATTTCTTTAACGCTGCCTACTCGTTCCCACTGCGGAGCTTTAACTCTTAACCACTCTGGCTTAACAACCACGTTTTTAACCCAATGTGCGATTTGCGTGATCTATCTTAACGCTCTTGGACTAGCTTTTTTGATACTTAAGGCGATCGCACTCAATGCCAAAATTCCAATTACGCCTGCTAACGGATTGCGATCGATTCCTGTCACCCAATCTGGAACTTGATTGGTATATTTCACCAACTGTCCCACATTCACCAAGTAATAGCTCCAAACTAGACCTGCATGAAGCCCGATCGATTTTCCTAATCGTCCTTCTGTCCCCCGCTTTGCCCAAACCAAAATCATGCCAAGAATCACCAGCGCAAAAAACTGAGGTCGCGTCCCGTGAGCGATCGCATAAATCAGACTACTCACCCACAGCGAAATCCGAGGTGAATAATCGCGATCGAGTTCGTTTAATAACCAGCCGCGAAACAGCAATTCCTCGGCAAACCCAATCGCGATCGACATCATCCCGCTTTCAAGCAAAATTCTAGGAAATGAGGAGGAGCTTTGAGGAATCTGCCACTGAACCCAGCCCAATAGCCCTTGCAGGACAAACATTAGCATCAAACTACCAAAGCCGATCGCGAAGCCTTGCAGCACATCTAGACTATTGTGAGACGACTGCTTCAGCCCGTAAGTTTTGAATAGATTCTCGCAATAGACCGATCGACCCCAAACGCTCACCAGCAGAATGAATTCGAGATAAAGGACAACCAAAGTCACAATTGAGGCGAGATTTCGAGAGGCATCACTCACGCCATACAAGACGGAAATCACCCACTCGATCGGAAATTTCAGCGGCAACCAAACCGCCAACAACATCAGCAAAAATAGCCCAATCCGAATCGGAGTTGGGCGGTGAGAAATGCCAGTAAAATTGAACTTCAATCGGCGTTATGGAGTCTATTCGTCAGGCTCGATCGTACTATCTAAACCCTTCATTTTTAGCGTTTCGCTATAAAACTCCGCATGTTCCTGGGCACAGGTAATCACGAGTCCAACGCCGCTATTGTGCGTTTCCATCATGATATTGACAGCTTGAGGCTGAGTCAGACTAGGAACCGTTTCTATTAGAGCTTGCACCACGTATTCCATCGTGTTGTAGTCATCGTTATGAAGCAAAACACGATAGCGAGGGGCAAGTTTACGGGTTGTTGAGCGCTTCTCAATCGTTTCAACAGACACAGGTCTTTCCTCTCGATAGCGATTAGGGATAAATTGTAGCGGGCTAAACTCGCCCACTTGATTTTAATGATTTCATCCAAAGTTGGTGAAACCAGGTCAAGCAAAACTCATTCTGCGATCGTATTCTAGCTTGAAGGGTCTTGGCGCAACGCAAGAGTAGCAGATCCAACTTTTAGAACCCTACAATTAGAAATACGACCTTAGACATTCTTTCATGACCGTACCGATCGAGTTCCGTGCTGCCCAAATTGTTTTTCTAGCACATGAGCGTTCGCGACTCTACGCAGAAGTCGTGCAATTTGTTGAATCGAGACAACTCTGCTGGGTTCGCCCGATCGCACTCGTGACTGATCCCGAACAAATTTGGACAGACTCTACACGCTGGACAATTCAAGATCTCCGAGACGGCTCAGACTTGATGTGCCCTGCTGTTCTATTTCATGAAGCATTAGATATAGAGGTATTGCCGTTACTCGATCGACTGTATCAACTAGAAGCTTCTAAACCTCAAACTTCAGAGTTGCACCAATTTATTCAACAAATTTGGCAGGCATATCCAGAAGCGTTTAAGTAGAGTACTGTGTACTGAATATCACGTACAGATTCAGAGCGAGGTCTTCAGTAATACAGCGCTTTATTGAACTTAATCTTTTGCAAACTGTGTAAAATTACACATTTCTAGATCTCGTTCTTACCGAAAAGTTTAAACAATCGCCCTGATCGAGTGAAGTTTCTGCGAAACCCCTCGGAGTACCTAGGCTTTCTCAAATGAAGGCAGTTATCGTAACTAGCATCCACATGAAAGTTTTGATTGAGATCCATAAGGGTAATTAAGTTATGCAGAGTTTGCTTATTCGTCCTCAGGCTGCCATCATTCGTCCTTCCGGTTCTCTCAATGCCGCGATCGCCGCAGAATTTCAACACCAATTAAATACCGCAGTTCTCGCCGAGCAAAATAATGCCCTTGTGATTGATATGAGCCAAGTTGAAGCCTTAGATAGCGCTGGCTTAATGGCTCTGGTTTCTACCCTAAACCTTGCAAAAGCAAATCAAAAACGTCTGAGTCTGTGTTCTGTTTCCTCTTCGATTCGGATTGTTTTTGAATTGACTCAACTCGATGGCGTGTTTGAGATCTTTGAGAGCGTTTCAGCATTTGAACTCGCTGCCGCATAATTTCCCGAATTCACCTTGCGTTCATCGCTATACTAGGAAGCCTGAACGCATCTAATTAGCAACGCAAGGTGAATCGTGGCAATAGCAGTAGAAAAACTCTTAACAACCGATATTCTGCGCCCCGCTCGATATCTTGGCAATGAATTAGGCGCAGTTCATAAAGATTGGGAAACCACGACCGTTCGATGGGTGCTGACTTACCCGGAAGTCTATGAAGTTGGCGCGTCGAATCTCGGTCACATTATTCTCTACAGCATTCTCAATACTCAGCCTCGCCAATTGTGCGATCGCGCTTATCTGCCTGCTCCTGACCTCGCAGCAAAACTTCGGGAAACGGAAACACCGCTTTTTGCGGTTGAGTCTCGTCGATCGCTCATGGATTTCGATATTCTCGGGTTCAGTCTGAGTTATGAATTGGGCGCAACAAATATTCTCGAAATGCTCGATCTTGCTGGGATTGCCTTGACTTGGAAAGAGCGCTCTGAGTCTGATCCACTCATCTTTGCAGGCGGACAAACTGCGACCTCAAATCCCGAACCTTATGCCGATTTCTTTGATTTCGTTGCTTTAGGGGACGGCGAGGAGTTATTACCTGAAATTGGCTTGATTCTTGAAGAAGGAAAAACAGCAGGACTGAGCCGCGAAGAACTTTTACTCGATCTGGCGCAAATTCCAGGCGTTTACGTGCCGCGATTTTACGACATGGCAGCAGACGGCTCAGTCTACCCGAATCGCTCAGATGTGCCCAAGCGAATTCTGAGAAGAGTAGCAACTCCCATTCCAGCTTATTCGATCGGGCTTGTTCCTTATGTGCAGACCGTTCACGATCGCTTGACGATCGAAATTCGGCGCGGTTGTACTCGCGGTTGTCGATTCTGCCAGCCTGGAATGCTGACTCGTCCGGCAAGGGATGTCGAGCCGGAACAGGTCGTCGAGGCGATCTCAGAAGGCATGAGAGCAACCGGATATAACGAATTCTCGTTGCTTTCATTGAGTTGCTCTGATTATTTAGCGCTTCCAGCCGTGGGAGTTGAGATTAAGAATCGGTTGAAAGGAGAGAACGTCTCGTTGTCTTTGCCGAGTCAGAGAGTCGATCGCTTTGATGAAAATATCGCCAATATCATTGGCGGCACTCGTCAGATCGGCATTACATTCGCCCCGGAAGCGGGAACTCAGCGAATGCGCGACATTGTGAATAAAGGTCTGACGAATGAAGAACTGCTCCGAGGCGTGAAAACAGCAGTCGAGCAGGGCTGGGACAAAGTGAAGCTCTATTTCATGATTGGGCTGCCAGGTGAAACCGATATTGATGTCTTAGGAATTGCAGATACGATTCGCTGGTTGCGGCGTGAATGTGCCGCGCAGGGACGGAGACGGTTAGATTTCAACGTGACGATTTCTAATTTCACGCCGAAGCCCCATACGCCGTTTCAATGGCATTCTGTTTCGACAACTGAATTCAAGCGTAAGCAGACCCTACTGAAAGAAGCGTTTCGATCGATTAAAGGCACGAAGGTCAACTTCACCGATACGCGCATTTCGGCGATGGAAGATTTCGTCGGTAGAGGCGATCGACGATTAGCATCGGTCGTGAAACGGGCTTGGCAACTGGGTGCAGGTATGGATTCCTGGTGGGAAAGTGTCGAAAAAGCTTTTGGAGCCTGGACACAAGCGATCGACGAATCCGACTTGACCTGGAAATATCGCCAGGTCGATGACGGCGAATGGAATATTTTTGACGCGCACGAATCGATTTCACTCAATGCGCCTTTGCCCTGGGATCATTTGGATACGGGAATCGATAAGACATGGTTGCAAGAAGACCTGCAAAAGGCATTGGAAGCCGCAGTCGTGCCAGATTGCTCGTTTGAAGGATGTTCTCACTGTGGCGTTTGTGGGGTCGATTTTGGACACAATATCGTGATTTCACCGCCAGAAATTCCAGAATTCACGGGGCATTTTGTCCCCAATCAGACCCGCGCTCAACGGATTCGAGTTCGCATGGGCAAAGAAGGTGAGATGGCATTCGTGAGCCATTTGGACTTGCTGCGATTGTTCGATCGCGCGATTCGTCGCGCTGCGCTTCCGCTGACATTCTCAGGCGGGTTTCACCCTCAACCTCGAATTGTTCCCGCAAGTGCGTTGCCGCTTGGGGTCAGTAGTTCTGGGGAAATTGTCGATTTTGAATTGACAGAGCCAATGTCGATCGCGGAATTTCACACGAAGCTCGCGGCACAACTTCCGGCTGATATGCCCATTTATGACGTGGAAGATGTCGATCCAAAACAACCTGCTGCCGCAGTTTTATTACAAAAGGCGGAATATCGGCTGGAAATTGCAAGTGAAAACGGCGATTGGGCAAATTGGATCGAACAGATTTTGGCGAAATCTGAAGTGTTTTTAGAACATACGACAAAATCGGGAAAGACTTTTCCCTTGGATGTCCGCGATCGCTTATTTGAATTAGAATTACTCGAATCGACTTCAGAAAAAGCTGCAATTCGCTATGTCGGCAGTTGTCAAAACGACGGGACATTACTGAAACCGGAGCAGATGATGGCAATTTTTGAGCAGGTGAGTCAACAAGAGTTGCACCTCTTGAAGATTCATCGGATTCAACTCGTTTTGGCAAAACCTTGACCCGTTCTTCAAGGAGTGACCTCGATTCATCTGGCATAGAGATAGAGAGATCAGGGTCTATCTTTAAAAGATCACTCATCATTCTGCGATGAACGATCGCGCTTCTGCGATAATTTGAGAAATACTAAGGATAGAAAGCTTGTTCGGACTAGATACTTGAATTCGTCTCCAAAGCACGCTAGTCTCTGAAAGAAATCAGAAGTCACCGAAAATCTTTATATTTCAGCTTATTCGTATTATCGATTCGCCAGCAAACGAAATCTTATTGAAGCTTTTCAGACGGTAACTTAAGTTGTGGAGGAGTCTATTTTGGGTCAATCCTATCGAGTCGCAATTTTAGGGGCGACAGGAGCGGTTGGAACTGAACTACTGGAACTATTGGACGAGCGTCATTTTCCTGTATCCGAATTGAAACTGCTGGCATCTCCTCGCTCAGCAGGTTCAACTGTAATGTTTCAGGGCGAAAGTTTGACGATCGAAGCCGTCAATGAGTCGTCATTTAACAACGTCGATATCGTTCTGGCATCGGCGGGTGGCTCGATCTCCAAACAATGGGTAAAAGATATCGTGGCGGCAGGAGCCGTGATGATCGACAACTCCAGCGCGTTTCGGATGCAGCCGGACGTGCCGCTGGTTGTCCCCGAAGTAAATCCCGAAGCAGCAGCAAACCATCAAGGCGTAATCGCAAACCCAAATTGCACCACGATTTTGATGTCGGTCGCGATTTATCCCTTACATCAAGTGATGCCGATTCAGAGAATTGTTGCCGCGACTTATCAATCAGCAAGTGGTGCAGGTGCGCGAGCAATGGAAGAGGTGAAGACGCAATCGATCGCGATTCTGCAAGGAAAAGCGCCGAAAGCTGAAATTTTGCCTTATCCATTAGCCTTTAATCTGTTTCCACATAATTCAAAATTAGAAGCTTCCGGGTATTGTGAAGAAGAACTGAAAATGGTGAATGAGACTCGTAAGATTTTTGGCACGCCAGATCTACGAATCACAGCAACCTGTGTACGGGTTCCCGTCTTGCGGGCACACTCAGAAGCGATTAATCTAGAGTTTGAATCTCCATTTGCGGTCGAAAAGGCGCGGGATCTATTGCGTCAATCGCCTGGAGTAAAGCTTGTAGAAGACTGGGACGCAAACTATTTCCCAATGCCGATCGATGCGAGCGGTAAGGATGAAGTTTTAGTGGGGCGAATTCGTCAAGACATTTCAAACCCAAACGGGTTAGAGCTTTGGCTATGCGGCGATCAAATCCGAAAAGGAGCCGCTTTGAACGCGATTCAAATTGCCGAACTTCTAATCGAGAAAAATTTACTCAAACCAGCTTTAGTAGCCAATTCGTAGAATTTATTAGGAGTTTAGATAGAGTGTGATAAATTTTGGAACTGTCTTGACGGCAATGATTACACCATTCACAGAGAATGGAGAAGTCAATTATGCCGTGACCGAAAAATTAGCAGCGCATTTAGCTGAGAATGGCACGGATACTCTTGTGGTGTGTGGAACTACAGGCGAATCTCCGACCTTATCGTGGGAAGAAGAGTTCGAGCTATTTCGAGTCGTAAAAAGTGCGGTTTCTGGCAAAGCGAAAGTCATAGCGGGAACCGGATCAAATTCGACCGATGAAGCCATCGAAGCGACCCAAAAAGCCGCTAGAATAGGGCTAGATGGCACGTTACAAGTTGTGCCCTACTACAACAAGCCACCGCAAGCGGGACTATACCAGCACTTCAAAGCGATCGCAGAATCTTCTGATTTGCCAGTTATGCTGTATAACGTACCTGGACGCACCAGCCAGAATTTGCAAGCCGAAACAGTTGCTCGACTGGCAAAAATTCCGAATATTGTTGCAATTAAGGAAGCGAGTGGCAATCTAGATCAAGTCAGCCAAATTCGTCGGATGACCCCGCCTGAATTTGCAATCTATTCTGGAGACGATTCTTTGACCTTGCCGATGCTGGCAATTGGGGCAAAGGGAGTTGTCAGCGTTGCCAGTCATTTAGTTGGCGATCGCTTACAGCAAATGATCCGTGCCTTCGAGGATGGTCAAGTCCAGAAAGCAACCCAAATCCATTTAGAGTTGTTCTCATTGTTTAAAGTTCTCTTTGTCACGACCAATCCGATTCCAGTCAAGGCTGCGATGAGCCTCCAGGGCTGGCAAGTTGGAAATTTACGTCCGCCACTCTGTGCGCCCGATGATGAAGTGCATAGCCAAGTCAAGCAAGTCATGACTGAACTGAACTTGCTTGAATCTGCACATGTCTGACAAGTTTCTGCACAACTAAATAGCCCATTTTTTATGATCAGCGGCGGAACTGATGCCTTGCTGATCGCTCACCAAGTTTTTCTCTTAAACCTGAAGGATACTGATGACTCAAAACAACTCTTCAAACGCACTCAAGATCATTCCGCTCGGTGGACTGCATGAGATTGGTAAGAATACCTGCGTTTTTGAATACGGCGATGAAATTATCTTGCTGGATGCAGGCTTAGCGTTCCCGACGGATGGAATGCACGGGGTAAATATCGTGCTGCCAGATATGACCTATCTGCGCGAGAATCGCGAGAAGATCAAGGGCATGATCATTACCCATGGTCATGAAGATCACATTGGCGGCATTGCGTTTCACCTGAAGCAGTTAGACATTCCCGTGATGTATGGTCCGCGACTCGCTTTAGCATTGCTTGAAGGCAAGCTCGAAGAAGCAGGCGTTGCCGATCGCACTGAGCTAAGAACCGTTCGTCCTCGCGACATTATTCGTCTCGGTTCTCATTTCTTCGTCGAGTTCATTCGCAACACGCACTCGATCGCAGATAGCTTTACGGTTGCGATTCACACACCTGTTGGCGTTGTGATTCACACGGGCGACTTCAAATTTGACCATACTCCGGTTGATGGCGAGAAGTTCGACATCCAGCGCTTAGCAGACTATGGCGAGAAAGGCGTACATTGTTTGATCAGCGATTCGACCAATTCCGAGCTTCCAGGCTTTACCCCTTCTGAGCGAGCAGTTTTCCCGAATCTCGATCGTGTGTTCACCCAGGCGAAAGGTCGCTTGCTGATTACCACTTTTGCGTCTTCGGTTCACCGGATCAATATGATTCTGGAATTAGCTGAGAAGCACAATCGCGTCGTTTCGGTCTTAGGTCGATCGATGCTGAATGTGATTGCTCATGCTCGGACTTTGGGCTACATCAAATGCCGCGATGATTTACTTCAGCCGCTGCACGTCACTCAAAAGACTCCTGATGAGAAGGTTCTAATTCTTACGACTGGATCGCAAGGAGAGTCGATGTCTGCGATGACTCGAATTGCCAATGGCGAACATCGGCAAGTCAAGATCCGCGAAGGCGATACGGTTGTCTTCTCAGCAAATCCGATTCCTGGAAATACGATCGCCGTTGTGAATACGATCGATAAGCTGATGATGAACGGCGCGAAGGTGGTTTACGGCAAGGATCAAGGCATTCACGTCTCAGGTCACGGTTGCCAGGAAGATCAGAAATTGATGTTGGCGTTGACTCGTCCGAAGTTCTTCTTGCCTGTTCACGGTGAGCATCGGATGTTGATCAAACATTCTCAAACCGCGCAAAGCACAGGCGTTCCGGCTGAGAATATGGTAATTATCGATAACGGTGATGTCGTTGAGTTGACCAAAGATTCGATCCGCAAAGCTGGCAAGGTCAAAGCTGGAATCGAGCTAGTAGATACTTCTCGATCGGGCATGGTAGACGATCGAGTGCTGAAAGAGCGTCAACAGTTAGCAGGTGACGGGGTTGTGACCGTTGCAGCGGCTGTGACAAATGAAGGTCGCTTGTTTGCAAAACCCGATGTGCATTTGCGGGGGGTTGTGACTTCGATGAATCCTGAGCAGTTGCAAGTGAGAATTCAAGCATCGATCGAGGCGGTGTTAAGCGATCGCTGGAAAGAGTTCTACAGTACATTTGAGGGTCGCGTTGAAATCGATTGGGCAGGTCTAGAAGTTCAGATCGAGCGTGAGATTCATCGCTTGCTGCGTCGTGAACTGCAAAGCAATCCAATGCTAGTCTTTTTGATGCAGACTCCAGAGGCAGCGGTTGTGAAGGCGACACCGACTCGTCAGCGGGCGACAGCGAAGGTGGCATCTTAGGGTGAAGAATGGGGGAGTAGTGAGAGATGCTATTCCCTCAGTTTTCGGGCGCAAATCTTAAAACCTTAGCGTCTACCGACTACAACCGCGAGATTCTTGCTATACTCCTAGAGTATTCGCGAGAGGGCATGTAGCTCAGGGGATAGAGCACCAGATTCCGGTTCTGGGTGTCGCAGGTTCGATTCCTGCCATGCTCGTTAAGTTGAACCCCTCAAAAGTCATTTAATTGTCGTTTGATTTTTGAGGGGTTTAGCGTTTTCGGATGAGCATAATTTTTCGACTCTTTGATCTAGAAAAACAAAGGTTCCAGTAGATTGCTCTACTGGAACCTTTCAGTTAGTCGGCGAACTCTTAAGGATCTTAGCAACGACACCCGTACCAACAGTACGACCGCCTTCACAGACTGCAACCCGCATCCCTTGCTCGATCGCTGATCGGGTTGATCAATTCAACCGTCATCTTGATCTGGTCACCCGGTAATGAACGCCCATTCAACCTTCGATAGAATGCGATCGAACTACAATGTTAGTAGACTCCTGCTTTGGAGCATAAGGGGTCATACTTACGATGAGGAAAATGCAATGTCTAAAATAGTTTCAAATTTGGAACAACTAAAAGCTGTTTTGCAAAGCGCGGTGCCTTTGGCTCACGCTTTTCATGTCCGTTGAACTGCTTCAAGAAAATCGCCAATAGGTCTCAGAACTTTTAGCAGAAATTATTGAAGAATTGTGATGGAAAGGGCGATCGGAGAAGGTGAAGCGACTGAACAGATTAGTCGTGAAGCGGTCTTTCGATTGTTAGAGCCGAGGATAGAATCAAAAATTTTTGCCTAACTAATAAAGTTAATGTCCTGGGAACACTCGACTAGAGTTAATTATAAAGTCAAGTTCAGATGAGTCACTACGAACAGATTAACCTGTGGGAAGATTTGGCACAGCCAAGCAATTTAGAAACTCGACCTGTCTCGGAGTCTTTGCCGCTGCCTAATGCTGACATCGTGTTCTATCCCACCCTATTTACCCAAGAAGAGAGTCAACAATTCTTTTCTGCGTTGCAGGATGGGGTGAACTGGAAGCAGGAATTTATCAAGATTTATGGAAAATCTGTACCGATTCCTCGCCTCACAGCTTGGTACGGTGATCCAGGTAAAAAATACATATACTCTAAAATTGAGATGATGCCGGAACCTTGGAATGAGGTTCTACTAAAAATCAAATCTAGAATTGAGCCTCTCGCAAAAGTTCAATTCAATAGTGTCCTACTTAACCTTTATCGAGATGGTAAGGACAGCGTTTCTTGGCATAGCGATGATGAACCCGAATTAGGACAAGAGCCGATAATTGGCTCAGTGAGCTTTGGAGAATCCCGACAATTCAAGCTCAAGCACAAAAGCCAGGAAATCAAAGACGAAGTGAAGCTAACCTCTGGAAGTTTTTTGCTAATGCAAGGTACAACCCAAAAGTTTTGGCTGCATCAAATTCCCAAGGTGCAAAAGTCAATTGGTTCAAGAATTAATCTTACGTTTCGAGTTATCAGTTAGCGTGTGAAATTTCAGTGAATGCAATGAGTAATTAAGCGATGTGCCGGGAAGTGTAAGGTTATATCTCATTTTCTTGTACTTCCATGTACCGTAGTATTCTCAGAGCAATTGAACAGCAAGAGCAGATTCAGGATGTTGAGCATTACTTACAGAGTTTGAAGCCGTATGTAATTAATTTGAGGAGAGGATTCAGAAATTCTCTCATTCGGGTTGATTACAGTGACTTCAAGGTACAAGCAGCCTATTTATTGGCTTACTACCCACTGTACTCTGAGGTGACTTACAGGGTTCTGATGGATCTTGCTGAACCTATTCATCAGGCTTTCGCTCAGAAGAAAAGGCTTCAAGCTTGTTTCTTAGGGGGAGGACCAACACCCGAAGCAGTAGCCCTCTCTACTTATTTAAAGCAAAGCGGCTCTCAGGTTAACTCTCTTACTGCTTACGCTTTTGATATTGCTGCAACGACATGGAGCAAGAGCCAAGAAGTATCCAAATATCTTGTTTCCAAGGCAAATTCAGAGATTCAATTCTCTTTACAAGGGCACCCGCTAAATTTGTGCCAAAAAAACGTTTTCTCCACCTACAGGGACATTATTCAAACTACCGATCTGTTTGTTATACAAAACTGTTTGAATGAATTTGTAAACACTCCTCAAGTCTTCATCGAAAACATTGATTTCTTAATTCAGGAAATGTCTGAAAGCAGCATTCTAATTATTGCAGACCTGAATTTTGAAATCGTTAAAAGGCTAATGGGACAAGTTGAGTGCCATTTTAGAACTGTATCAAGACTGGAAGTGATTCGTAGTAATGCCAGTGGCTACTCTTGCTTACACTCAAGGCTTCCACTATTGAAAGTATTAACCGACAACTTATTAACTGGAGAAGAAGATTTAATTCCTAAAAAGAAGGTGAACTTCAATTATCTAGCAATTCAAAAAATGCCGATCGCTGTCCAGTTTGAATACGCCAGCATTCCATTCTAGATCTTCAAACTTCAAAAACAAAGCCCCTAGCAGATCTCTCTACTAGGGGCTTCGAGTCAACTAAGAACTACTTAAGAATCTTAGCTACGACACCCGCACCAACCGTACGACCGCCTTCACGGATTGCGAAACGCATCCCTTGCTCGATCGCGATCGGGTTGATCAATTCAACCGTCATTTTGATCCGGTCACCCGGCATCACCATTTCAGCCGCGCCACCTTCATCCGTGGTGAAGTCGCTGATCGTTCCCGTTACGTCGG
Organism: Leptolyngbya sp. Prado105; assembly: GCA_025454375.1. GTDB lineage: Bacteria > Cyanobacteriota > Cyanobacteriia > Leptolyngbyales > Leptolyngbyaceae > Leptolyngbya. The sequence continues at coordinate 14,627 of JALOOO010000049.1, forward strand.
TTGTCCGAACGTAGAACTGAGGACGATAGCCAGGGAAGAACGGAGTATGACGACCGCCTTCTTCCTTCTTCAAGATGTAGACTTCAGACTCAAATTTGGTATGAGGCTTGATCGAACCCGGCTTTGCCAAGACCATCCCGCGCTCGATATCGTCCTTCTGAATCCCCCGCAGCAAGATACCTGCATTGTCGCCGGCCATCCCTTTGTCGAGACTCTTCTTGAACATTTCGATCCCGGTCACCGTACTCTTGCGAGTATCACGGATTCCGACGAGTTCAACTTCGTCTTGAATCTTCACTTCACCCCGTTCGATCCGACCGGTTGCAACCGTACCCCGACCTGTAATCGAGAATACGTCCTCAACCGCCATCAAGAAAGGCTTGTCCACATCACGCTCAGGAGTCGGGATGTATTCATCCACTGAATCCATCAAAGCGTAGATGCAATCTACCCATTCGTTTTCACCCTTCTTGGTTTTGGGGTTCGCCGTCATTGCTTCAACCGCTTGAAGTGCCGAACCTGCCGTTACAGGGATTTCGTCGCCAGGGAATTCATACGAATCCAATAGTTCACGAATTTCCAACTCAACGAGTTCGAGCAGTTCTTCGTCGTCCACCATGTCTTTCTTGTTCATGAAGACAACCAGACGGGGAACGCCCACCTGACGAGCCAAGAGGATGTGTTCACGAGTTTGGGGCATCGGACCATCAGCCGCCGATACTACCAGGATCGCACCATCCATCTGAGCCGCACCCGTGATCATGTTCTTCACATAGTCAGCGTGTCCAGGACAGTCCACGTGAGCATAGTGCCGGGATTCGGTTTCGTACTCCACGTGAGCGGTGTTGATCGTGATACCCCGTGCTTTTTCTTCCGGAGCTGCGTCGATGTCTTCATACTTCCGGGCTGCCGCTTGACCCAGAGCCGAAAGGGTCATCGTGATTGCAGCCGTAAGCGTGGTCTTGCCGTGGTCAACGTGACCGATCGTGCCAATGTTGACGTGGGGTTTATTCCGTTCAAACTTTGCGCGTGCCATGAATTACTATTCCTCTTTCCTGATTAAGCGTTCCCTTTGTTTTTCGCAATGATGGTTTCAGCGACGTTCTTCGGAACTTCTTCGTAATGGCTAAATTCCATTGTAAAAGTACCGCGTCCCTGAGTCATCGATCGGATATCTGTAGCATATCCAAACATTTCTGCCAGTGGAACCTTGGTGGTGACTTTGGCAAGCCCGCGCTCGACACCCTGGGCTTCGATTTGCCCACGTTTCGAGATCAAGTTCCCCATCACACTGCCAAGAAAGTCTTCTGGCACTTCAACTTCGACCTTCATCATCGGTTCTAAGAGTACCGGGCTGGCTTTCATTACGCCATCCTTGATCGCCATCGATCCAGCAATCTTAAACGCCATTTCAGAAGAGTCTACGTCGTGGTACGAACCATCGACGAGTGTTGCTTTGACATCGATCAAGGGATAGCCCGCAACGATCCCGCTTTCGCAAGCTTCTTTCATACCTTGCTCAGCAGGTCCGACGTATTCTTTCGGAACTGTCCCACCGACGATCTTCGAGACAAACTCGAAGCCGCTGCCGACTTCGCCCGGTTCAAGCTGGATCACAACGTGACCATATTGACCTTTACCACCACTCTGACGGACAAATTTGCCTTCAGCTTTGACGGCTTTGCGAATCGTTTCACGGTAAGCAACTTGAGGCGCACCGACGTTTGCTTCGACTTTGAATTCGCGCAACATGCGATCGACTAAGATCTCCAAGTGCAATTCGCCCATTCCGGCAATTACAGTTTGGTTAGTTTCTTGGTCAATGCTGACGCGGAAAGTCGGGTCTTCTTCAGACAATGCCTTAAGCGCTTTGGAAAGTTTTTCCATGTCGCCTTTGGTCTTCGGTTCGACTGCAACCGAGATCACAGGCTCAGGAATAAACAGCGACTCAAGCACAATATTGTCGCCTTCAGGACAAAGGGTGTCGCCCGTTAAGGTATCAGACAATCCAGGAATCGCTCCCAAATCGCCTGCTCTGAGTTCGTCTACATCGATCCGCTCATCCGCTTTGAGAATGATCAATCGCGAAACGCGCTCTTTCTTGTCTTTGGTCGAGTTGTAAATATAGCTTCCTTTTGCAAGGACTCCAGAATAAACTCGTACAAAGGTAAGACGACCGACAAATTTGTCAGTCATAACTTTAAATGCTAGAGCAGACATTGGGGCAGTATCTTGAGGCGGTCGCTCTTGAACGCTGCCATCTGACATCGTGCCTTGAATCGGCGGAATGTCGATCGGGGAGGGCAGATAATCTAGAACCGCATCCAACATTTGCTGAACGCCCTTGTTCTTGAAAGCAGAACCACAAAGCAGAGGAACGAAGAATTCTCCTTCAATTCCTTGGATCGTCGCTTTACGAATCCCAGCCTTGATCTCTTCTTCGGTAAGTTCTTCACCTGCGAAGTACTTCTCAAGCAGGGCTTCGTCTGTTTCTGCAACCGCTTCGATTAGCTTGGTACGGAACTCATCCGCTTTGGCTTTGAGATCATCAGGAATGTCGGTGACTTCGATTTCACGACCCAAATCATCCTTATGGATGTAAGCCTTCATCCGAACGAGGTCAACGATTCCTTTGAACTGATCTTCAGCCCCAATCGGAATTTGAATCGGAACCGCATTGGCTTGAAGACGATCGCGAATCTGATCGTAGACCTTGAAAAAGTCCGCGCCTGTGCGATCCATCTTGTTCACGAACACCATGCGGGGAACTTTGTAACGGTTCGCTTGTTTCCACACGGTTTCCGACTGAGGCTGAACGCCACCGACTGAACAGAACACAGCGATTACGCCATCAAGCACGCGCATGGATCGTTCAACTTCGATCGTGAAGTCTACGTGTCCAGGCGTGTCGATGATGTTGATCTTGTGTTCCAGTTCGCCTTCACCGGGCTGGTTCGGCTTGTCTGCATCGCGACGAGTCCATTGAGTACTGATTGCAGCAGCGGTAATTGTGATTCCCCGCTCCCGCTCTTGTTCCATCCAGTCCGTTGTGGCTGTCCCCTCATGTACCTCGCCAATTTTATGGACGATGCCGGAGTAAAATAGAATCCGTTCTGTTGTTGTTGTTTTGCCCGCATCAATATGCGCGGCGATCCCGATGTTTCTTACTCTTTCGAGCGGGACGGTACGAGCCACAGCTACCTCCTTAGCATCTGTGAAAGGGTTTAAATCACACTACTGCGTCTATTGCATCTGTTAAGATTCTATACTTTTTAATAGCGATAGTGCGCGAATGCTTTATTCGCTTCTGCCATCCGGTGCGTTTCTTCGCGTTTGCGAATTGCGCTTCCGGTTTCATTCGCGGCATCCATCAATTCATTCGCCAGTTTCGCAGACATGGATTTTCCTGCCCGCGCCCGTGCAAATTGAATCAACCATCTCAGAGCTAGCGCGATTCCACGATCGGTACGGACTTCCATCGGAACTTGATAGGTTGCACCACCTACTCGACGCGCTTTCACTTCGACGAGCGGCGTTGCGTTTTTCACAGCACGTTCAAACGTTTCAAGCGGATCAGCGCCTGTGCGCTCTTTAATCGTTTCAAACGCATCATAAACAATGCGCGTTGCAAGAGATTTCTTGCCACTGGTCATAATCCGCCGCACCATCATGGTGACAAGACGGGAGTTGTGTACAGAGTCCGCTGGAATGGGACGCTTTTTGATTGCGACGCGACGAGACATAATGAGCCTTCAAGAAAAACAACGATGGATAGCGGTTCAATCAGCATAATTGCACCGACGAAAACGCGATCGCGCAACAGAAAGCCGTGAGATGTTTTCTATAAATACCTTCGATCGCTAACAAACGAACCCCATTGACTCAAATTCTGAGCGACGAGGTTCATCCAAGCAGATAAGTTGAGCAGGCTTATTTAGCCGCTGCTGGTTTCGGGCGTTTTGCACCGTACTTAGAACGACCTTGTTTGCGGTCTTTGACACCCGCCGTATCAAGGGTTCCGCGAATGATGTGGTAACGGACACCCGGTAAATCTTTTACCCGTCCGCCCCGAATCATGACAACGGAGTGTTCTTGTAAGTTGTGACCAATGCCGGGAATGTAGGCTGTAACTTCAAAGCCTGAAGTCAAGCGCACCCGCGCCACCTTACGCAGAGCCGAGTTCGGCTTTTTCGGTGTAGTGGTATAAACCCGCGTGCAAACTCCACGACGCTGAGGGCAACTCTTCAGAGCCGGGGATTTGGTTTTCTTCTTCGCTTTACTGCGCTCATCACGGATGAGTTGCTGGATGGTGGGCATCTTCTAAATGTATGGGAGTATGCAGCTTTAAGACTGCTCCGACTTTCAACGATCACTAAACATACCAATGGAGCGATACGCCTGTCAAACACTTTTTGGGTGAATGCAGGTCGATCGAGGGTCTTGGATGTAAAAGCTTATCTATTCTAGCTCTCGTTGATGGAGAAGGAGCCACCACAGTCGCAACTTTTTTTGGCAATTGGATTGTGAAAGCGGAAACTGCCTCCCATCAGGTCTTCTGAGAAGTCGATCGTGAGTTCGTTTAAATAATTTGCGGTTTGGGGATCGATCGCGACTTGAATCCCGTTGCAGTTGAAGATGAGATCGTTCGGGGCTGTTTCGGTGTCGAATTTTGTAATGTATGCAAGTCCAGCACATCCGCCTGGAGCAACTTGGAGCCGAAAGAAGGATTCGGGGCTGGCGTAGCGGGTGCGAAGGCGTTGAATTTCTGAAATGGCCGACGGGCTTAATTCGATCATGAACAATTTGGATTCAAGATTCACGTCATCCATCGTACCGTGATCCGAAATTCCGACAAACCAGATTGTTTCTCGATCACGCCTTGTTGAACCTCGATCGATGGAACAAACGCCGCCCTATCGCCCGAATGTCGCTTAATGAGCGAAAGTGAGATAATTCCTTAGAACTACCTCACTTCCATCATATTGAGAAATATTTAATTTGCGCGGGAATAGTCGTCTTGGAATCTTACGATGTCATCTTCACCCAGATATTCCCCGTTCTGAACTTCGATCAAAATCAGAGGAATTACACCAGGATTTTCCAAACGGTGAGTTGTGCATTGAGGCACATAGGTCGATTGATTGCTACTTAAGGTAATTTCTTCGCCACCGCATTCAACCTTTGCCGTACCCGATACAACGATCCAATGTTCGCTGCGGTGATGGTGCATTTGTAAGCTGAGACGATGACCCGGTTTGACCTCAATTCGCTTAATCTTGTAGCCACGACCTTCTTCGAGAATTGTGAACGATCCCCAAGGGCGAAGCTCTGATGCACCTGCTGACTTTAGAGATGTCGGGGACAATGTAAGAGTTGGGGATTTTTCTTGAGCCTGAGCCACCGTTTTTCTCCTCTAAAAACTAAAAACAAAGTCGTATTTTTGACTTCACCGTTTGCATTACCAACCAAGAAGCCTAACAGACCGATCTGGAACTCGCTTGTCTATAGTGGACGATTTGCAAAGATTTTACGAAGTCTTGACTTAAATTCCTCAATTGATGAAGAAGCTCGATCGAGCGTTAGGGCTGAAAAAATATGCCAATTCCGTTATGAACCCGTGCAGAAGTTCGGGGCGGTCGATCGAGAATTTGTCCACCTAGATAAAGCGTGGTTGAGCTTCCTCCATCGAGATTTAAAGCGTTGACCGCGCCTAATTGCTGCATGATTTCCGCCATGTCACTCAGGGATGGACCTAGTCCTACAGTGTTATTCTGGGCAGTGACGATGAGGATTCTGCCATCGGAGGTTTGTCCGATGGCGCTTCGAGCCGCAGTTTCTTGAATGAATGCTGTACTGAATTGCTCTAGTCTGCCGTCCAGCACAATCTGAGCGTTGCGGATGAGAAGTGGTCCGCCGCCGATAATGTTAGGTAAAGCGGCAAGGTCGGCAGGATTAAAAGCGCTTTCGAGTTGAATCGGAGTCGAAGGGGCGAAAAAACCAGCAGCAGTTCGGTTCGATCGAAAAACTAATAAATATCCAGTTGTCGGTAATGGAATTGCAGTTCCAGCCGTTGCAACGGTTTGTTGAGTGCCAGCTTGCCCGTTTTGAACCGGAAGCAGGATTTCGTTATCGGTCAAAGTCGTGTAAGTGCTGCCCCAATCTGATGTATAGCGGGCGATTCCAGCTTGGACATAGGCAGAATTTAATACTGTAATTGGGTAGCGCTGACCGCCAGGGAGAGCTAGAGTTTCTTGGAGCGTTAAGCGATCGAATCTCCAATTTCCTGCTGCGTCCCAACCGACTGCCCCTCGATTTAAAATTGCGCCAGATGCAAATCGGTTATCCACTTTGATCGCACCGAGAGGAAGCTGATTATTTCGATTGAAATATCCTCCATTTATTGCAGCGGATGCTTGAGATTGTTGGGCTGTCGTCAATAAAGGCAGCGTTCCAACTAGCGTTGTGGCATTCGGGAGGATTGGGCGAATGCTTAAACCGGGTTGACGTGGATTGACTTCGAGCCAGACGATCGGAAACTGATTCGCTCTCACTGTCAAAGATTTTTGCCGCCAGAGTAAGCCGTTTGCCCAGAGGATATCTTTATCGCTGAGAAAGTTTGAGCCGACCTCGATCACAATGCGATTGGGATTTGAGAGCGTTGTGATTCGAGGTCGTAACCCAATTGGAACACCGAGTCTAATGGTTGTACGATTTGCATTCGGTTCGATTTTTAGCGAACGGATGCGAACCGCAGGGCTGGGTTTGAATGCTTGAATTCGATTTTGATCCGCTTGGGCATCTAACGTTAAAACAAGTTCATTCGACTGCGGATCAGCTTGCCAGGTAATTGGTCGATCGAATGAAAGGGTAATGCGATCGGTATTGCTTTCAATCTGGTCTTGCTGAATTCTAGTCAGATTTGCGTTGGGGGTGGAAATTTGTAAGGCATTTCCACTGATCTGAACTTGCCAACCATGCTTTTGAGCAAGGTCTGTAATGTCCAAATATCTTAGAGGAGGTGCTAATCGAGTCGGCAAAACGGCTTCAGAAAACCATTGAATAGGCTGACGTGCCGCATCTTGGGTACTGAGAAGATCGGCTCCGAATTGAGAACGAACGATCGCATCACTGAGTCCGATTCGATTTCCTTGCCATTGCATCCAATTTCCGCCAAAGCTTATGCCGTTGAGCGTGATTTGTGTGCCTTGGGCAATAGGAGCATTGGAATTCAAAGGAATCACTCTTCGAGGAGGGGATTGTTGCGCCACGTTAAAATCGAGAGCCGCAGGTGCATCTGCATAAGCGGGTAACGAGATTGAGAGAAATGCAAGTAAGGAGAAACCGAATTTGGGAGAAGCCATCTAGACAAGATTTGATGAAGAGATCCGTAATGCCGCAGGTATTTTACTGCGATCGTCAAGCAGTCGAACTATCAAGAAACCATAACTTGTGATTAAACTTCTGAGAATACGCGGATTGACGAAGACATTAAAACCCTGAAAATTAGCTGATTTGAGTCGAGCCTCGCATTTTTACAGGGATTGTCAGATTTCAAAATTTTCTATAATATTCTTAATCCGGTCTTTGTAAAAATGCAATCAAGCTAGAGGCTCTTCAGCGGTTGAATCAAGGCTGGCGGGTCAAGTTCTGACAGGTCTGATCTCACCTTTGAATGCGCGAACAGTTTCTTAGACTTGAGGTTTGGCAATAGATTTGGCTGTTTTCCTATTGCGTATCTTTTACAATCGCACAACTGCTTGACGAGCAGAATCTTTTACTCGATTGTTAAATCTATACGATCGTTCTTCTCCTTTCTTCATAAAAGCTTCTCGAATCTCCCAGCATTTTCCCCGTTCCTAATCCTCAACTTTCCATTGAAATGAATCGAATCAATCCACTCATGAGTCAAGCAAGTGTTCCGTCTACGAATGAATCTCAGTCAATCTCGAATGGATATGCAGGGCAGCGCTGGTTAGTCGAGGAACGCGATGCCTGTGGAGTTGGTTTTATTGTCGATCAGCAGGGTCGAGAAAGTCATGATTTGATGTCAAAAGCGTTGATTGCTCTCGCTTGTATGGAGCATCGCGGTGGCTGTAGCGCGGATCAAGACTCTGGAGACGGCGCGGGTGTGATGGCGATGATTCCGTGGGAAATTCTGAATCAGTGGGTAAGCGATCGTGGTGTGACACTCAAGCCGGATCACACGGGGGTCGGCATGGTTTTCTTGCCGCAAGATCCGACGATCGCGGCTCAAACCAAGCAAATTGCAGAGAAAATTATTGCAGAGGAAGGGTTGACGCTGATCGGATGGCGGAGCGTTCCTGTGAAGCCAGAAGTTTTGGGAGTTCAAGCACGGGACAATCAGCCGTTGATTGAACAGTTGATTGTGCAGTCTGATTCGATCCGTGGTGAAGCACTCGAGCGCAAACTCTATATTTCTCGGAAGCAAATTCATCGCACTTTGGCAGCAACACCTCAGATGGGATTTGATGAGCTTTATGTTTGCTCATTTTCGACGCGCACGATCGTCTATAAGGGTATGGTGCGATCGGAGATTTTGGGCGAGTTCTATCTCGACTTACAAAATTCGGCTTACAAAACTACTTTCGCGCTGTATCATCGCCGATTTAGTACGAACACGATGCCGAAGTGGCAACTGGCGCAGCCGATGCGATTGCTAGGTCACAACGGTGAAATTAATACCCAGCTTGGCAATGTCAACTGGATGAGAGCGCGGGAAGCAGATTTGGCGCATGAGGTTTGGGGCGATCGCATTGAGGTGCTTAAACCGACGGTAAATTCCAACAATAGCGACTCTGCAAACCTGGATAACGTCATGGAACTGTTGGTGCGATCTGGACGTAGCCCAGTAGAAGCGCTGATGATGATGGTTCCAGAAGCGTACAAGAATCAACCGGAACTAGCCGATCATCCTGAAATTACAAACTTTTATGAGTACAACAGCGGGGTTCAGGAGGCTTGGGATGGTCCGGCTCTGCTAGCGTTTTGTGATGGGAAAATTGTGGGAGCAACGCTCGATCGCAATGGCTTGCGTCCGGCTCGATACAGTATTACTCGCGATGGCTATTTAGTAGTTGGCTCAGAAGCTGGGGTTGTGGATCTGCCAGAATCCGAAATCATTGAGAAGGGACGATTAGGACCAGGGCAGATGATTGCATTTGATTTGCAGTCTCATGAAGTGCTTAAAAATTGGGAAATTAAGCAGCGAATCGCTAGCAAATATCCCTACGGAGACTGGCTAAAAAATCGCAAAGCACTTCAAACTCACTCGTTTTTAGAAGCAAGTGAGATGGATGCTCAATCGCTTCTCACTCATCAAACTGCGTTTGGCTATACCTTGGAAGACCTGGAAATGGTCATTCAAGACATGGCAGCACAAGGCAAAGAGCCGACTTTTTGCATGGGAGATGATATTCCGCTTGCCGTGCTGTCTGAGCGTCCTCATTTGCTCTATGACTACTTTAAGCAGCGGTTTGCTCAGGTGACAAATCCGCCGATCGA
>JALOOO010000259.1 GCA_025454375.1 Leptolyngbya sp. Prado105
CTTAAAATTTATAGATTTAAATCACAGTTCTTTATCGTCTTAATTGAATGTTAGCTCAGAACGCAATCGACCGCCGAGCGTTTTGATAATGCGTTATCAGAGTGAGTCGTGAGTTGCTGAAGATTCAATCAAAGTTTAGAAGCAGTGTTGGTGAATCGTTACCCTCCCCGATTTACAGGTCTGAGTTGCTCTGGGGCAATAAAACTGAAGAGAGGACACAGAAAACTTACTCAGAGCAAGGGGCGGCGGGTCTCCTAACGACAGGACAATTAGAAAGATACCTTTAGACACTACTCCTAGTATATCTCAGTCTGTAAGTCAGAGAGGATTGATTTTGGATTTTGAACTGCTTGCAGCGAGAAGCGTTTGATAAATCTCAGCAGGAACAGGGGCTTTGAGGATGCGACTGAGGCGATCTTTTTTCTGGACGGCTTTGATGCAGTCGGGAGTGGGGCAGAGATAGGCAGATCGTCCCATGCCTGTCGCGATCGCGATTTTGTGCGAGGGATGCAGTCGAACGATTCTGAGAAATTCAGCTTTTGGAGCGACTTTACGGCAGCAAACGCAGCGACGATGATTCGGGATCATAAAAACAGCGGAATGGGAGGCTTTAATTTTAGCGCTCTCATTCCGCTGTTTTTTGGGTTGAATTCAAGGTTTAGACTTGTTGTTCTTCGAGTTCGGGTTCCTCTTCAAATTCGGGTTCTTGAATCGGATCTGAAGTTGCGGTTTCCTCTTCGTACTCATCGTCGTACTCATCCTCATCCATTGAGGGTTGAGACTGGCGGCGGGCTTCAATGACAGCCGCGATCTTCTCAGTCTCGGCGGCTTCGTCATATTTTCGACTGTCTTTGATGTCGATTTTCCAACCCGTTAAGCGAGCTGCGAGTCGGACGTTTTGACCTTCTTTGCCGATCGCTAAACTCAGTTGATCGTCACCGACTAAAACATGCGCCTGCCGTCCTTCAGGATCAACCAGTCGAACTTCATCGACTCGGGCTGGGCTGAGGGCATTCGCAATATAAGTCGAAGGATCAGGCGACCATCGAATCACATCGATCTTTTCACCGCGCAATTCATTCACAACAGCTTGAATGCGTGATCCCCGTGCCCCAATACAAGCGCCCACCGGATCGACATCGCGCTCTAAGGTATCAACAGCAATTTTGGTTCGAGGTCCAACATGACGAGAGGGAGGATTTGCTTCACGAGCAACTGCCACAATTCGCACTACGTCATCCTGAATTTCGGGCACTTCGTTCTCAAACAGGTAAACGACCAGGCCCGCATCTGCTCTCGAAACGAGAAGCTGCGGACCGCGATGCGATCCTTCACTCACTTTTTTGAGATACACGCGGAACGTTGCATTGGCTCGGTAGTTGTCGTTTGGAAGTTGATCCCGTTTGAGCAGTTCAGCTTCCACTTCAGGCTGACCGAATCCGCTCACAACGGCCATGATCACAGATTGACGCTCGAATCGCAGCACTCTCGCCTGCAAAATTGTGCCTTCGAGGTCTTGGAATTCTTCTTGAATCAGTTTGCGCTGTTGATCTCTGAGCTTTTGCGCCAAAACCTGCTTGGTTTGAATCGCTGCCATCCGCCCAAAATCACCCTGATCCGGGGTGACATCTAGCACGACAGTATCGCCTGTCTGAGCTTCGGGTGCGACTTCTTGAACTTCGGTGAGGGAAATTTGGTGGTCTGAGTTATCGACTTCATCCACGATCGTTTTCGTGGCTAACACGCGAAAGCCTTCTTCTTCGACATCCAGTTCCACCTCGAAATTATTAAAATACTCCTCGTCGAAGCCATCGCTATCGATTCGCTGAGTCCGGCGAAACCGTTCATAACCCTTCATCAGCGCTTCTTTTAGCGCGGCTTGAACGGAATGTTTAGGTAAGTTACGTTCGCGGCTAATGCCGTCAATCATGTCTTTGAGTCCGGGCAAGGCGACCATTGACATAGGGAAATTCTCCGTAGGGTATTGAATTGTCAGGAAATTAGTCTTCGCTTTCGGTCAGTTGAACGCTCGTAATCAGCGTCCGAGGGATCGAGATGGTGCGTCCTTTTTTGCTGATGTAGACGTTGGTTTCGTCGCGTCGAATCAGATTGCCTTCCCAATAGATATGACCTTGATAGGGTTCAGATGTGGTGACCATGGTGGGAAAGCCTCGAAATGAAATGAATTCCCGATCGCTCGTCAGCAGTTTAGAAATTCCGGGGCTAGAGACTTCCAGCACATAGTGATCCGGAATTAATTCATCGAGCAGAGGCTCCAATGCTCGACTCATGCGTTCGCAGTCATCAAGTCCCGTATCTGCTTGCTTACTCCGCACATCAATTCTTAGGACAGGTGGATTCTGATTCGTGTGAAACACCGCATGAACCACTTCTAGCTCGATCGACTCCGCCACGGGAGCCGCGACTTCTAAAATTTGAGGAATCAAAGGATGCGCCATCGAACAACTTCTCCAAATAAAAAAGTGGGACGATGCCCACTTCTCATGAAACGACTGATTTCATGGAGTTCGGTCGAACAGAGTGACTGTTCTTCCAACCCATAGTTTAGCGAAAAATTCCAGAGTCGCCCGTTTTTTCTAGAACGTAAAGGTAGTCCGAATCACCGGAACGATCGCGGTGTCGTTTCCACTCTGTCCTTCAGGATTGAAAATTGCAAATACTCCTGGAGTAATGCTGAGATTGTCGTTAACGCGGAAATTGAAGAAGCCTTCAACTTGATAGGAGGTGCGGTTCTCAGGGTTGGATGCAATCCCACTGACGCTGACTCGTTTCAACGGTTGACCGAAGATCAGACCTGCTGAATTGCCTTTCTTGAGAATATCGGTAACATAAAGTCCGACCAGCCAGGAATTGAAGTTTGTCCCGGCATCGACATCAACTAGATCCGCAAAGATATGGCTGTAAGACCCTGCCAAAGTGAGATTGGGCGAGAAGCGGAAGGCCGCAGTTGCGCCGATCGTATTCAGTTTGATCCCTTCATTCAGGTTCCCAAGCGTGAAGCCACCAGGCAGATTGATTGCGCCAATGTCAGAACTGCTTAGACCCGCACCGAGAATATTGATCTGGTGATAGCTGTGCGCGTAGTTCAATGCCACGGTGAAGGCTTGACTTGGTTTCACAGTCAACTGAGCCGCTGCGATATAGCTTCCCCCTCCAATTCCTGCGCCCAATGGAGTGCCGCCACCTAAGCCTCGATTTCCAGGTAGGTTCGCATTGACACTTCCATATAAAGCCCGGAGGTCGATCGCGTCTGAGATGTTAAAAATCACCCCAGCCGCAGCCGCTAAACCCGTTTGAGAGGTTCCACCTGAAACGCGCTGTGCCGCAGGAAGGGATGCAAAGCGAGAAAGCGCACCTTGTCCTTCACTTGCCCAGGGCAAGACAGAGGGGAACGCATCAGACACTTCTGCACTGGTTCCGGCAAATGCAGTCAGCTTGTCGGCAACAGGGAAGATGTAGAGCAGTTTGTAGAGAGAAAGGCTGTTGTTTGCGCCTTTGCCTGTCAGAGTTGAGGGATCAACGGTTGGAAACTGAGGCTCGTAGGAGAGTCTGACATTGCTATTGGAGCCAAAGACGGGATCAGCATAGCCCAAAGTTTGCGCAATGCTAGCGCCACTGCCGCCAACGGCTCCACTTGCTCCAAAGTTTTGCGCTTGTAATCCTGTGATGAGTAAATCTCTTCCGCTAAAGCTCGTATTCAGATTCAACCGAACGCGATTGTTGAAGACGGTGTTAGCATCCTGTCCGGTTGGAGCAGACCCATATGCACCTGCAAGACTGAAGATTGCTTCTCCTTGCAGCTTGGTTGTAGTCGAGAATTGCTGTTTCTCCAGAGTGGTCGTTCTCGCTTCGAGTGAATCGACTCGACCCCGAAGCGTTGCGAGTTCTGCGGCAAATTGTTCTTGCAGCTTTTGTAAGGTTGCGAGGTCTTCTTTTTTAACCAGGTCAGCCGTTGCAGCGGCGATCAACTCATTGACGCGATCGAGACAGGCATTCAACCCTGCCGCAAATTCGTAGCGGGTTAGCGCACGGTTACCGCGATAAGTGCGATCGGGATAGCCTGCAATACAGCCATACCGCTCAACCAGCGACTGCAAAGCTTGGAATGCCCAATCGGTCGGTCTGACATCCGAAAGCTGCGAGACAGATGTTACCTGTCCCAGGGTCGCTTCTGAGTGATTCACTGGGTTACTCAATTGAGAAACTGAAGGAACCGAATTCAATTCAGCAGGATTGGGTTCAGTTGCAGTTGCATTCCCAGCCATTAGGCTTACTGATCCAGCCATCAAACCTACCAGGCTCAATTGCCTCTCAAATTTCAATTTCTTCACCTATTATCACCTCACACAGGTAAATTAAAAAATGCCGCTCTAGGGTCGCTATGCGTAGTTGTATTATTCTCAACGCTAAACGGTTAAGCCCCTTCAGTGTTTAAAAATTCCTTCAGAATTTATCGGGTATTCGCATCGATTAAGGTCTATGCCCACTAAATTTTTCTGATTTCTTGACAAATACATCGAATTGAATTCTTGAGCGAACTATCTGAATCTCAAAATTTATAGTATGATTAAAAGCTGTGTCGAATTAGAGCAAACCCATGCCGAAGCTGAAAACCCGCAAATCTGCACAAAAGCGTTTCAAAGCAACGGGTGGCGGCAAGATCCAACGCCGTCGTACCCATGGAAACCACCTTTTATTTCATAAGAGTATGAGCCGTCGTCGCCGAATTGCAGGAGGCGATTTGGTAAACGAGCGCGATGCAGACAACGTTCGGCTGATGATGCCCTATCTCTAAGGGTGAGCTTAGACACGATCGCAGGATAAAAATTAGTCAAGGATAGTTGAAACATGGCACGGGTTAAGCGCGGTAACGTTGCTCGGAAACGCCGCAAGAAAATTTTGAAGTTGGCAAAGGGCTTCCGTGGCTCTCACTCTAAGCTGTTCCGCACCGCGAATCAGCAGGTGATGAAAGCGCTACGGAATGCGTATCGCGATCGCCGGAAGAAGAAGCGTGATTTTCGTCGGTTGTGGATCACTCGGATCAATGCTGCGGCTCGGATTCATGGAATGAGCTACAGTCAACTGATCGGCAAGTTGAAGAAGGTTGATATTGCACTGAACCGCAAGATGCTGGCTCAGATTGCAATTTACGATGCCGATGGATTTGCTAAAATCGTTGAAATGGCTGCAAAAGCTTAGATGCTGAAGCGATTTTTCGCAATATTCAGTTTATATTTTATGGGGGCGCATTGGGTTGTGCCCCCATCTCTATTTGCAGCAGAGATTGCCCAAAGCCGCAAATTGATTGTTGCGGTGAAAGACAATGTTCGTCCACTTGGATTTCGCGATGCGCAAGGCAATTTACAAGGCTTTGAGATTGATATTGCAAGGCGATTAGCAGCAGAATTATTGGGAGGCTCAACTCAGATCGAGCTTCGACCTGTCTCAAATCGCGATCGTCTGCAAGTTGTGACAGATGAGCAAGTTGATTTTGCGATCGCGCGCGTGACTGTGAATTCTGCTCGCGCGCGCATTGTTGCGTTTAGTGAGCCGTACTATTCAGATGGCACGGGATTGATTACCAAAAGCTCTGCACTTCAAAATGAGCGAGATTTGAGCAATCAAACGATTGCAGTTTTAAATAACGCCAGCACGATCGCAACATTGCGGTATCGATTTCCGCAGATTCAACTCATTGGGGTTGAGTCGTATGAGGCGGGACGACAGTTGGTTGAATCCGGTAAAGCGATCGCGTTTGCCGCAGATGTCAGTGTTTTAGTCGGGTGGGTGCAAGAATTTCCGGAGTATCGAGTGTTGCCGTTTCGAGTGTCAACTGAATCGTTAGCGGTTGTATTTCCCAAGGGGTTAGAGTCGGATCAGCTTCGCCGCGAGGTCGATCAAATTATTCGACGCTGGAAAGCAGAGGGATGGTTACAGCAACGAGCTAACTATTGGGGGCTTCCTTGAGATACGCTGGAAAGGATGCCTTTTAATTTGCAAATGATAGTCCTATGGATAGTGTAGCCTCTCCAATTCTTTACATCTCACTTTTGCTCGTTTTACTAAGCAGTATTACGTTCTTTGTCGCTCGGCAGGTTCTAAAGACTCGCCGCATCGAGAGCGCTCTTTCTCGGCTTCAAGGCAAACTGAACAAAGAAAAAGGCACTGCTGAAGAGTACTACGAACTTGGAAGTATTTTGCTCGATAAACGGTTGTTTACTCAAGCGATCGCGCAGTTTCAAAAAGCAATCAAGCTGGAAACGCTTGAGGGTCAAGACTTGGCTGCCGTTTACAATGCGCTAGGATTTGCCTATTTTGCTCAGGAACAGTACGATCTTGCGATTAAACAGTACAAGGAATCGCTGAAACTGTTGCCTGAATATGTGACCGCATTGAATAATCTCGGACATTCTTATGAGCGTAAACAACTCGCTGCACAGGCATTGGAATGCTATGCGCAGGCTTTGGCGATCGAACCCGCAAATCAGACGGCAAAACGACGGGCTGATTCGTTGCGGAAGCGATTGGTAACTTCGATATAAATTGATTTGAACAGAAAAAGGAGGACGATCGAGCGATCGTCCTCCTTTTTGCTAGGGTTTCTAATCTTAATTAGGAACTGAATTTTGCGCGGGTGCGGGCTGAGAGTTTTGCTCTGGGGCAGGTTGCGGAGGGTTCTCAACAGGAATAGGCTGCGGAGTCTCAACTGGAGTCGGGGGAGCGCTTTGCTCTGGGGCAGGTTGCGGAGTCTCGACTGGGGCAGGTTGCGGAGTCTCGACTGGAGCAGGTTGAGAGTTTTGCTCTGGAGCAGGTTGTGGAGTCTCAACTGGAGCAGGTTGAGAGTTTTGCTCTGGATTCGGTTGAATTGCGCCTTGGGGTGGAGTCGCCTCTAGAATTTGACGAGGTTGCTCAGAGTTATTTGGCGGATTGCTTACTGGCGGAGTGGAATCTACGGGCGGAGTATTAACAGGCGGAGTTGAATTTACTGGCGGGCTGTTTACGGGCGGAGTATTAACAGGGTTGTTTGGAGTATTCGCACCTCCACCGGAATTAGGCGCAGGCGCTCCTACTGCTTCAGGGTTTGCAGGAGTTGAATTG
>JALOOO010000050.1 GCA_025454375.1 Leptolyngbya sp. Prado105
TCTACCCTTTCGGGAAATTGTAGTGCAATCTTCAAGGCAAGGATGCCGCCCACAGAACCTGCAATCAGAGAGGCGTGGGATAAGCCTACTACATCCATGAAGCGAACAATAAATCGGCTCAGATCATCAAGGGTGTAGGTTGCTTGGGGCTTGTCAGATTTGCCTGACCCAACCCAATCTAGCGCGTAAACCTGATGCTGTTGCGCGATCGCAAAGACATTTTTGTACCAGTAATCGATCGCTCCTCCCTGTCCATGAATGAATAACACAGGCGATCCTTGCTCACCCAATGCCCAATAGCGTGTATTCACTCCATCAACTTGGATGTATCGGTCTGCTGGCATTTGAATGGTCATTATTCACCTCTCGATTGCCGAATATATTGAATCGCCTGAATCAAGGCGTTGATCATCACATCGTAACTCTCTTCAGTCGATGGCTTCAACGTGAGTAGCCCAGCTTGCTCGGTTGCGACAAAACCATAGAAAGCAGCGTTCAACATTCGCATCGCATGAATCGTTTCTAGTTCAGTAAATTGGTAGGGGTGAAGCACTCGCTGATAAAAAGCCACGATGCTTTGAACAATGGGCGCACAATCTGGCTCGGCTGGCTGTAGAGGCATTGCCGTCATAACGCGATAGAGTTCAGGCTGCGATCGCGCAAAATTTCGTGCCGTATGCGCGACCGTTTTCAACAGTGCAGAAGACTCACGGATGCCCTCGATCGACTAAACGAAGCGGCAGAACAACTTTATTAGTTACTTTCCTCGCAGCCTAAGATCCCAAATCGGGCATTAGACGGCATCTCTGCTGAATAAGATCCCAAATCGGAACATTATCTAGAGTCCTAAACTCTAATAACGCTTCTCCCAGTGCTTCTACTTGATGAATCGGAAGTTAGTCAATGCGATCGCGAACTTCAGACGGCAAGGTTCCAACTCGCTTGATAAGCAAACGCAGAACGAGCGAGTTGGAACCTTGCTCAATTCCTGCTTGCATTCAACTAGTGCAGGACACCGATCATAAAAAGGGTGAGGTTCAATAAGCTGGAGTAATTTATGCTCATAAAACGGTTTCTCAGGGTGCATCTGCTCTCACTTTAGAAAATGCAGTCGCTAAGTTTCTCCGCTTATGGGAGTCAGTCTGAGTCGCTCAAGTAGAGAGGGCTAATGACTTCTCGCCTGACTCTGCTGAAGCTGCGTCATCATTTGGGCTTGACTCAAGGCTGGCTCTTTACAACTCAATCCCTGACACACGAGAGCGATCGCATTTTCTGGCAAAGTATCGGCGGCAACTCTGAATGCAGTCGTAGGAAGATACTGCACTTCAAGGAGAGTAATCTGCTCGATCGAGCTTTGTACTAAGGTCTGATTCCGAAACCAATCGAGTGCGACAAACAAACTCGGACAAGCAGAAGGAGACTGCTCCATCACACTGGCAAAGGCTTGTAAGGCTTGCTCTGCTCGATCGAAGTAATCTAAATTCTCGGTTAGCAATGACAGGCGAACTAGATTCGCGATCGCAATTCCATTCGCGGCAGGAGTGGCATTGTCGGCATAGCTGCGTTCTCGAATGAGTAAATCTCGACTCGCATCTTTTGCAGTGTTGTAATATCCGCCAAGTTCGACACTCCAAAGATATTCGTCAAATTCATCTTGCACCCGAATCGCTTCTGCAAGCCAATCGGTTTGATTTTCAGGTGCATTCGATCGAATACTGCGAGTCGCTTGATGCAAATCGAGCAGTGCTTTGATAAATAAAGCAAAATCTTCAGACTGAGCAAGTAACTCAACCTGATCGTCATAGTTCAAGCGATAGAAGCGTTGATTAATCCATTGATTTTGCAGGATAAAATCGGCGGCTTGGCTTGCTAGCTCTAAGTATTCTAACTCTCGGAAAACAGCATACGATCGAGCGAGTCCCGAAATCATCAAACTATTCCAAGCCACAATCATCTTTGTATCGGTTACGGCTGGAATCCGTCCTGACCAGGCAATTGACTTTGCTGCTTCTGCATTTCGAGCAGGCGGAAATGGATCAGTCCCAGAAGTGCCATAACGCGCGATAAATAATTTACTTAATGCAGTTTCAGCAAGATCTGAAAGTTGTGCAGAATTTTGACGCTGAAGCACAATCTTGCCTTCAAAATTTCCATCACCCTCAATTGAGAATTGCTCGGATAGCTCTGCAAGTTCTTCTGAAGTAAGCAATGCTTGAAGCTCTGAATATTGCCAAACATAGAATGCGCCTTCTTCAGGTTCTGCCTCTTCAGGTGTGATAAAACTATCTGCATCTTGCGCCGCGTAAAAGT
Source organism: Leptolyngbya sp. Prado105 (assembly GCA_025454375.1). Classification (GTDB taxonomy): domain Bacteria; phylum Cyanobacteriota; class Cyanobacteriia; order Leptolyngbyales; family Leptolyngbyaceae; genus Leptolyngbya. The sequence goes on from JALOOO010000050.1 coordinate 2,311, forward strand.
AACCTTCAGAAGCCGTCATTTCCCGTTTGAGCCATTGAGCGGTTTTTGCGATCGCTCTTGCAAACGCGGGTTCTTGCACACCCAATGCCCAGAGATTTGCTAAATACTCAACAATCTGCCCATTGTCGTAAAGCATTTTCTCAAAGTGCGGCACTGTCCAAGTCGCATCGACCGTATAGCGATGAAATCCACCCGCAACATGGTCAAAAATACCACCCAGTGCGAGATCTAATCCGCGTTGAGTCGCCGCTTCACGCGCATCATAGCGCTCAAAGTTAAACCGTACTGCATGAAGCACAGCATCTGAATATGGAATCATCGGAAATCGCGTCCCAGGCATCTGCGCCGAAAGAATGCCAGTGCTGTACTCCAACCCATTTCTCAGCAGTTCATCACTTAGCGCTTGCACCGGAAGTAAAACCGAATTCTGTAAGTTCGTCAGAACTTCAGATTTGACCGCATCGATTTTTGCTCGGTCGCTGTCATACAATCGCCGCAAAGTCTGCAAAATTTGCAGAAAACCAGGACGACCATATTTCGGATCAATTGGAAAATATGTGCCGCCATAGAACGGAGTTAAATCATCCGGAGTCAAAAAGATATTGAGCGGCCATCCGCCTTGCCCCGTCATCATTTGCAGCGCCTGCATATAAATGCTGTCGAGATCAGGACGCTCCTCACGATCGACTTTGATCGGCAAAAAATTCTCGTTCAAATACGCTGCGATCGTCTCGTCTGAGAACGCTTCGCCTTCCATCACCGTACACCAGTGACAAGAAGAATATCCAATCGATAGAAAAATAATCTTGTTCTCTCGTCGAGCCGTCTCGATCGCATCCTCGCCCCAAGCCCACCAGTTGATCGGGTTGTGAGCATGTTTGCGGAGATAGAGACTTTGAGTGTTGAGGAGGCGATTCGGCATAGAGGGGTGAAAAATACGATTCCAAAATTGTGCTTGAAATCGGAAAATTCTTCATCCCTCCGCAACTATTTTGCTGCTCCGCGTAAAATCGCGTTCCCGTCTCGAAAATCAATATCCTTAATATCCAACCCGCGCAGTTTCATCTCAAGGTTGAGTTGATCCTGCACTTTTTCAGGAGGCACACCGAGACGACTGGCAACTTCAGCGATCGTAAAACTCATATTTCCAATCTGAATTTTAGCATTTTGATCAAATCGCAATTTGCCATTTTGCATTTCTGGTTTGCCTTCAACTCCAATGTAAACTTTGCGATCGTTCATGGGAATTTTCTGCGTGATTTCAGTCAGCAAAGCCTGCTGTTTTGACCCCAATCCGCTATCTTTTAACTCCTTAACATCGACCACTGCGCCCGTTTTTAGCTTGTCATCTTTCACCACTGTATGAAACCCTTTCACCGAGTTTGGTAAAGGTTGACCGCCACTTTTTTCGGTAATCTTTGTTACCAAAAGATCATTCAATTCTTGAGAATTGAGCGCAACTTGTACGCTCGAATTTTCTTGAGAAGGCTGATCAGGCAGGGCATTGGGGGCAGCAATTGTATTAGGAGAAACCTGAACAGATTGTGGACTGGCTAGAACTTTTGCCTCAATTCTTTTCTCAACTGCATCGGCTGACTTTTGAATTTGGGCATAAGTTTTCGGACTCGTTTCTCCCTTGGTATACCACTCCGGCAATTGGGTCAATTGCCGCCAGAAATAATAGACTCCTGACGCGGTTCCAACCACAATTCCCGTTGTCACCAACAGAAACAAAATACTGGATTTCTTCACAGCTACCTCAAGTCAATCTTGTAGGATCTCTCAGACAATCTATTATGTAAAGCGAAGTTAATCAATCACTTGTTTACGAACAGCACCGTTTAAACCCATGCGACACGATCGCGCGACGATCGCTAAAATAGAGAAAATTACTGGACTGGATTCATGATTCCTACCGTTATTGAAACCTCCGGACGCGGCGAACGCGCCTTTGATATCTACTCTCGACTCTTACGGGAGCGAATTGTGTTCCTCGGTAGCGCGATCGATTCCGATGTCGCCAATTTGATCGTGGCTCAACTGCTTTTTCTCGAAGCCGAAGATCCCGAAAAAGATATCTATCTCTACATCAATTCTCCTGGCGGCTCGGTGTCAGCAGGCATGGGCATTTATGACACGATTAAGCAAATTCGCCCAGATGTCTCGACGATCTGTGTCGGCTTTGCAGCGTCGATGGGGGCATTCCTGCTTAGCTCTGGGACAAAGGGCAAGCGCATGAGCCTGCCACACTCGCGGATTATGATTCACCAACCGCTGGGGGGCGCTCAAGGGCAAGCAACAGATATCGAAATCCAAGCGAAAGAGATTCTCTATCTCAAGAAGCACCTGAATACGATTTTGGCAGACCATACGGGACAGCCGCTTGAACAGATTGAGCAGGACACAGAGCGCGATTTCTTTATGTCTGCAACTGAGGCAAAGGATTATGGACTCGTCGATCAAGTGATCGATCGTAAACCTTCTGCGACTCGCCCTGCTGTTGTGAAGTAACTCGCTACGGTGTTGGGAGGAGCTTCTAAAACCCCCCAATTCTGGGGGGTTTAAAGGGCGCTACTTGCTTGCAACGCAGCAAAATTTTCTGATTTTCTCCTTTATACTTATGACTCAAATCGAAGGAGCTATTTTTTACGATCGCTCAAACTGGGGACGCATCGAAGTCTCAGATACCGATCGCCTAAATTTTCTCCATAACCAAAGCACGAATACATTTAATCTCCGAAAACCCGGTGAAGGTTGCGATACCGTCTTCGTCACCTCAACTGCTAGAACGATCGATTTAGCAACGGCTTACATTTTGGAAGACTCAGTTTTGCTGAGCGTTTCACCCGGCTTGACGGAGCAGGTGATTAAGTTTCTCGATCGCTATATTTTCTTTACAGATAAAGTAAAACTCACCGACATCACCCCAACGACTCAAACCTTCTCGGTCATGGGGTCAAGAAGTCATGACATTGTAACAGCACTCGGTGCAGCAGAGTTGATCGCTCAGCCTTATGGAACACATTGCAAGATTGATGGAATTCGGATTGCAGTGGGGAGTGGACTTGCAACAGAGGGCTATACCCTAATTTGCGACAGTTCCCTCGATCTTGCCCAAAAGCTCAAAGACCTTGGTGCAACTGAACTCAATGATTACGCATGGAACCAGATGCGAATTGAACAGGGTCGCCCCATGCCGGGATTTGAATTAACTGACGACTACAATCCATTAGAAGCGGGATTGTGGCATACGATTTCATTCAATAAGGGGTGCTACATTGGACAGGAAACGATCGCGCGTCTTGACACTTACAACGGGGTGAAACAGCAGCTTTGGGGAATCAAGCTCAATCAATCCGTTGAACCTGGAACGCTCGTGACGATCGCGGATGAAAAGGTCGGGAAAATTACGAGTGTTGTGGACTCGATCGGGCTTGCCTACATTCGCACCAAAGCAGGGGGTGCAGGGTTAAAAGTTGATTTAGGTGAGATTGTTGAACTCCCCTACTTGACTCACGAAAAACAGAGCTAAATTTTTGATCACAAGCTCATCTTGGAGAACCGTTTTATCGCGACTTGAAAGATCAAGCGCAGCAGCGCAGCAGCCAATAAAGCCGGATTGAGTCAAGGCTTCTGATGAATTGACATCCGCGCAAAGCGCAACTCCGGGTTAGCCTGCTACTTGCTGAGCTTCTTGTGCGGTGACTTCCTGGAATCGGATCTCATCGCGACGGGGATCGACTAAGCTTACTTTCAAGCGCAATTGATCACCGGGACGAATCGATCGATGTTGAAACACCATCGGTAATTCCAATCCCAACTCTTCCAATAGCACCAATCCCAAACCTTCATGCTCTCGTAACCACCGTAGCATCAACGCTTCCCAAATCTCACCAGAATGGCGGCGCAAATATTCCAAACTCCAGTAGCGATTCGTATGTCGCTCCACAAAAACCGCTTCTTGAACGGCTAAGCCAATATTGATCATCAGTTCTTTGACTTCTTCTTCAGAAAAAGGCAGCACATCGCCTCGCAAATGCGCCTTAATCTGAAAATGCGCGAGCAAATCACTATAGCGACGAATCGGAGAAGTGACTTGAGTATAAGTATCCAGTCCTAAACTCGCATGACGCGCAGGCGTAATCGTCAACTCACTGCGGGGCATACAGCGTCGAATCGCGCACGATCGTACAGGTCCCGCCGGAAGCTGCAACAATTCCTCATCAGAAGGCAATTCTGGTTGAGGCTGACCGCGAAATGGCAATGGCAAATTGTGAGTCTGAGCATACTTCGCTGCCACCTCACCCGCCAAAATCATCATCTCAGCCACCAACTGCCGAGACAAAGAATCGTCTAGTACTTCGATCGTCACTTCGCCATCACTTTTGACTTTGATCGAAGACTCGGGCATATGAATACTAATCGCCCCTTGAGCCTGCCGCCATGCCGTGCGAGTCTTCGCCCATTTTGCTAAGCCTTCAATCTCAGGTTCGCCTTGCACATTTAAGTGCAGCATCTCATCGACATCATCGTAAGTTAGGCGATACGTTGATCGAATCGAACTTGCATGAATACTGTACTCCTCGATCGCGCCTTCTTCGGTTAAGGTCACGGCAAAGCTCAACGCGCAGCAAGTCACACCTGGATTCAAACTCATCGGGCCCGTTGCCAACTCCGATGGAAACATCGGAATCATACCTGTCGGCAAATAGATCGTCGTAATTCGCTTCCGCGCGTCAAGATCCAACTCATCGCCCGGAATCACCCAGCGAGTTGGATCAGCAATATGAATCCAGACTCGCTCTCGCCCATCCGGTAACACCTCTAGACTCAAACCATCGTCGATTTCTTTCGTGCTTTCATCGTCGATCGTATAAACCTTTAAGTGTGTCAAATCAAGGCGATTGACATCTAAATCATCGGGTGGGAATTCCAAACGGTGGTGCGCCACTTCCAGAACCTTGTGAGAGAATTGCATCGGAACTTGTGCGCGTCGTAGAAACAAGTTCTCGTGTGGACTCCAAATTCCCAAATCAACGAGAAGTTGAAACGCAGAGGGCGAGGTTTCAGGACGCTTCAGAGCAGAAAGGAGTTCGATCGCGCTCGCTCGGTTGGGAGTTTCTTCGCTAATCGCAAATCGCTCCAACGCATCTAAACGGGGTCGATCGCTCTGTTGCCAGTCGATCGCTTCCCCATCCGAAGCGCGTTGCACTCGCTCTAGGAAACTCTGCCATTCTCGCTGGCGTTGAGCTTCCATCTCGATCTGATGCTTTAATTCTGCCACCTGAGTCGCAGAACGTGGCTCATAGCGATCGCCTTTCTGCTTAAAGTAAAGCTTATCTTCTGAAAGTAAGTAGTGAGCAGCGTAACACATCACTGCACTCTTGTCGGAAAACAGTAACATTGCCATCTCAGGCGGGTTGGTGCTGTCTCCGGTTTCGATGAGAATCTCCCAGGCAACCTCTAGGCTTGAAGGGTCGAGGTAGGCTTGAATCTCTTTGAGAAAGCTAGAAATCTCCGTAGGTTTGAAGGTTTGATTTGCGATTTCGTAGGTGATTTGTCGCGGGTGGAGCGTGTGATTTTGAGAACGATCGTCAGTGGCAATCCAGTGCTTTTTGCCTTCTGGACGATCGACAACAGCGAGGCGACGCTCTCCATTGACGCGAAATTCGACTAAGGTTCCCTTCTCCATTGAAATCTGTGGGGTGCGACTAGGGTGATCAGAACAGAGCGTGTGGTGTTCTGGGGCTTCAATCAAAAAGCCTTGGACTTCACGAAGTCTACTCAGGATTTGCTCATGTCCCTGCACACCCCACTAGATTTTTTTAGCCTTCAGCGTTGACGAAGGGCAGCAATGCAATCACACGGGCACGCTTGATGGCAACGGTCAAGTCACGCTGCTGTTTTGCGGTGAGTCCCGTAATCCGACGAGGCAGGATTTTACCCCGCTCGGTAATAAATTTGCGGAGCAGATCGACATCTTTGTAATCGATCGGGTCACCGGGTTTGATCGGTGAAATTCTACGGCGAAAATAACTCATGGAAGTATGTTTGGTAAAAGGTCATTGGGCGGCAGTTCTTCACTGCGGGCAAAAACTTACCAGCTTTTGCTGACAACCGAGTGGCGGTTATTTGATTTCTTTGTGAGCCGTATGCTTATTGCAATGCGTGCAGAACTTTTTCAGTTCTAAACGGGCAGTGGTGTTGCGGCGGTTCTTAGAAGTGGTGTATCGAGACACACCGGGAGAACGCTTTGCCGGATTCGATCGACATTCGGTACATTCCAGCGTAATGATCAGTCTTACGCCTTTATTCTTTGCCATGATTTTTGCACTGACGAGGAAGATAATGTGTCAAGACACGAAGATTTATTATTTCACATCTGTGAGGCTTTGAGGAGAAAAAATTGTGTGATCGATCGCGTTGCCAATTCTGTAACATCGCTTGCGGATTGATCCCACTTCGGCGAAACTCTTTTCATCCAATTGGCGAATTGCATGAAACTCTACATTCCTGGACTCGTTCTCGGTTTCGCGATTCTATTCTTTCCTTCTCAAGCTCAAGCCTGTAGCTGTGCGGCTCAGCTTCCATTTTTACAAACTGCAAAATATTCTGATTTAGTTGTGAGAGGAAAAATCATCGATTATGTCAGAGCAGGAAAGCCCGAAAATCTATATCCAATCGCGATCGTGGTAGACATCCAAGAACGCTACAAAGGCACTCCAAAATCAAAAAGAGTCACAATCCAAGGAAATACTGGAATCGAGTGCCATCCTTATGCCAGCGAGTTTCCGATTGGAACTGAGTGGGTCGTCGGGGCATACAAAGCGCCTGATAAAAAAGGAGGGTGGATGATTGGAACCTGTGGCGAATATCGATTGCAAGTTGAAGGCGAGACGGTTACGGGGCAAATTCGCGATCGTAATTCTCAATCAATGCGTCTGTCTGAATTTCGCAAGTTGTTGAAGAATTCTCGATAAAGGATGCGATCGATAAATTTACACAGATTCAATCTGACTCAAAAAATCATCGGCAGTCACAATTTCAATTTCTCGAAACGGATTTAGCACTAGCAAATCCTGATCACCAATCACAATGTAGACTCGAATCGTAATTGGTTTTGTTTCCATGTTCATCTGCAAAAAACTGAGGCTCCCAATCTTTCAACCAGGAACCTCAATCTTATCTAAATCGCCGCAACCGAGGGTTGTTTCGCAAACAATTTCAGAATCCGTTCTGCCATTTGAGGTGGCGTTAAACCTAACTCTGCCTTCGATTGATCCGGGGTCGCATGATCGACCAGAATATCGGGTACACCAATCCGCGTCACAGGCACAATCACTTCCGCATCCATAAAGGATTCGAGAATCGCAGAGCCGAATCCGCCTTGCAGACAGCCTTCTTCGATCGTAACCACTCGCCCAATTTTCTGAGCCAATGGCAAGATCAATTCTTCATCAAGCGGCTTGGCAAATCGAGCATTGATCACCGTTGCTTCGATGCCATGTTCGCTCAAGATTTCAGCCGTTTGCATCGCAGGATAGACCATCGAGCCATAACCAAGCAGCAGCAAATCATCCCCTTGACGGAGAATCTCAGCTTTACCGATCGCTAACTCTTCCCAGCCTTCTTCCATCAGCGGCACACCATAGCCGTTGCCACGCGGGTAACGCATCGCGATCGGACTACTTGTATGATTGATTCCGGTGACGATCATGCGCTGCAATTCGGCTTCGTCTTTTGGAGCCATTAGCACCATGTTGGGAATCGATCGCAGATACGCGATGTCATACATACCTTGGTGTGTGGGACCATCAGAACCGACAATTCCAGCGCGATCCATACAGAAGAACACGGGAATGTTCTGGATGCAGACATCGTGAACGATTTGATCGTAAGCTCGCTGTAAGAAGGTGGAATAGATCGTCGCAACTGGACGCATTCCTTCACAAGCAAGCCCTGCGGCTAATGTGACGGCATGTTGTTCAGCAATTCCGACATCGACATATTGCTTGGGAACCCGCTTTTGGAAAATATCTAATCCGGTTCCAGTCGCCATGGCTGCGGTAATCCCGATGATTCGAGGATCATTTTCAGCAAGTTGACTTAGCGTTTCACCAAACACTTTCGAGTAGCTGGGGGGTTTGGGCTTGCTTGAGGGAATGGCTTTCCCAGTCGCAAGATTAAAAGGAGTCTGCGCGTGATAGCCGACTTGATCTTGTTCGGCGATCGCATAGCCTTTTCCTTTTACCGTCGCCACATGCACCAGTACTGGACCTGTTTGTTTATGCGCTTCTTTAAAGGTTGCGATCAATTCCTCTAGGTTATGTCCATCGACTGGACCCATGTAAGTAAAGCCAAGTTCTTCAAACACGGCTCCAACTTTGGGTACTGCCAGTCGCTTCATGCCTTCCTTGAGTCGCGACAACTCTGGAGAGAAGGGCATGTTTTTCATCTGTTCTTCAATGTTGTCACTGAGGAACTGCACCGGAGGACTGAGCCGCATTTTGTTCAAATAGCGGGGGATTGCACCAACGTTGGGCGAAATTGACATTTCGTTATCGTTTAGCACAACCAGGAGATTGGTTCTCGGCAAATGTCCAGCATGGTTGATCGCTTCGAGTGCCATGCCGCCTGTGAGCGCACCGTCGCCGATAACAGCAACCGTTTTGTAGTTCTCACCTTTGGCATCGCGTGCCAGTGCCATGCCCAACGCAGCAGAAATGCTGGTCGAAGCGTGACCTGCACCGAAATGATCAAATTTACTTTCACAGCGTTTTAGATAACCTGCAACGCCGCCTTTTTGCCGCAACGTCTCGAAATTTTCATAGCGTCCCGTAATCAATTTGTGGGGATACGCTTGATGTCCGACATCCCAGATCACTTTGTCGCGATCGAGATCCAGGGTTTGGTAAAGGGCGAGGGTTAGTTCGACAACACCCAATCCGGGACCGAGGTGACCCCCGATCGCTGCAACCGTTTGTAAGTGCTTTTCGCGAATTTGACGTGCAATTTGCTGAAGCTGGAAAATCGACAAACCGTGCAACTGGTTTGGGTGGGTCAATTCACTCAAATGCATACCGGGGTATCCTTCGGATGACGTGATGTGAGCGGTAGAGGAACTCTACCTTTTATCACTCTAGTTCATCAGGGGTAATGATTCAGAGTACTCGTATGCAATTCGCAACGTTTTCTCTTAAAGAAAGTTTAGGGAAGAGGGATGAACAGCAGGATTCGTCCGCATTATCGTTGAGGTTTTATCATGGGTGAAACGCTCGATATTGCTCCTCATGAAAGATCGCATCAAAGATTTAGCCTTGTCGCTGGCTCCGCGCTTAATTGAAATTCGTCGTCATTTGCATAGTCACCCAGAATTGAGTGGACAAGAACATCAGACGGCTGCTTATGTGGCGGGGGTGTTGTCGTCTTGTGGATTACATGTCAAAGAAGCGATCGGCAAAGTGGGAGTCGTTGGGGAGCTTGCGGGTGGAGATGATCCAAGGTTATTGGCGATTCGCACCGATATGGATGCTTTGCCGATTCAGGAGCGCACTGAACTCGAATTTTCTTCGCGTCAACCGGGAATCATGCACGCTTGCGGTCATGATGTGCATACAACAGTCGGACTTGGAACTGCAATGGTGCTATCTCAACTGGGGGTGCCGTTGCCTGGAAAGATTCGATTTCTATTTCAGCCTGCGGAGGAAATCGCTCAAGGGGCGCAGTGGATGGTGCAAGACGGCGCGATGAATCATGTGGATTCAATTTTGTCGGTTCACGTCTTCCCAAGTATTCCGGCGGGAAAAATTGGCATTCGATATGGAGCGTTGACGGCAGCAGCAGATGATTTGGAATTAACGATTATTGGCGAGTCGGGACATGGGGCACGTCCGCATGAGGCAGTAGATGCAATTTGGATTGCGTCTCAGGTGATTACAGCTTTGCAGCAGGCGATTAGTCGGACTCAGAATCCATTGCGTCCGGTCGTGTTGACGATCGGCAAGATTAACGGCGGACGTGCGCCGAACGTGATCGCGGATCAGGTGTCTATGATGGGGACGGTACGATCGCTGCATCCTGAGACGAATGATCAATTACCGACTTGGATTGAAAATATTGTCTCAAGTGTGTGTCAGATGTACGGGGCAAAGTATGAGATGAATTATCGTCGAGGAACGCCTTCGGTGCAGAATGATGCAAAACTGACGAATTTGCTAGAGTCGGCGGCGAGAGAGGTTTGGGGAAGCGAAAGTATTCAGATTATTCCAGAACCTTCACTAGGGGCGGAAGATTTTTCGTGCTATTTGCAACATGCTCCAGGTAGTATGTTTCGCTTGGGGGTGGGATTTGCCGATAAGAAAAACTATCCATTGCATCATCCGCAGTTTGAAGTCGATGAGAGTGCGATCGTGACAGGGGTCGTAACTATGGCATGTGCGGCGTACAAGTATTGGCAATTGTAGAATTCTTTCTTGTGAGGGAAGCGCGATCGTGCTGCATCTTTCATACTCGATCGCGTTGCATTTTAGGAGTATCGGATGGCTTCTCCAACTCGATTAACTGGATTGGATTTAGTAGATTGTGCGAGAGCAAATGCAAAGCAGGGAATTGAAGAGGCGGCGATGCTTTGCGGATATGGCTCGGACTTGACTGGGTTTCGCTCAGAATTAAAACAGGCTTGTGACCATATGCGAGTCGAGTTTCATGAACTGAGTGATTTGATTAAAGGGGAATCGATTTCGCTCGGCTTGGATGGAGTGACGGTGGAACCGGATTCGTCAGGTGAGCTTTAAATCGCGAAAAGAGTTCGGATCTTTTATATAAAGATCCGAACTCTTCAACTGTTTAAAACTTTTATGCCGCAATCACTTGAGTCAAAGGTGCCCAGCGGAAGTAGCGCTCTCCACCCACCTCGATCACAACCTTGACCCGTGGTTCAATCTTTGGCAAATTCGCCAAATATTCAAGCTCTTGATTCGATAGAATGTGCCCTTCAATAATCCAGAGCAACAATCCTTTTGATTTGGGGGGCAATTGTGCAATCTGACTCGTCACAATCGGCGGAATGAAATAGGTATAGCCAACCGCTGCCCCACTGCCAGTACTTTTCTTGCCCAAATGCGGGGGACGTACCCCATGGACACCCGTCAGATAAGCTGCCACGTCGCCTAAGCCTCTTGCTGTAATACTGAGCGACTTATAGCCCGACGAACGAATCCGACGACGATACCGACCTTCAAATCCACCTTCGAGAGGAACATAGGCAGCGATCGCGCCGTGGGTTTCAAGATCTTTGATTAGCTGTCCGCCTGTGGTGAGAAGTGCCATGCCGCTCGAACCTTCCTAAATAAACGGTAAACATTCACTGATGCTAAGCATCTCTACTCAGTATTCTAAAGGATTCTTCAGGTTTATCTTCGCCCCAATCTTCAAGAATCTCTATTCCAGCCATAATTTTCACCCCTCTCGTCCATCTGGAGAGGGGTGAAAATTCCAGATTAAAAAAATTAATTTGTATACAGTATACAGTTTTACAAATATAGTGCTGGAGTATACATCATACTTCAGTAGTGTAATCCGCCCCCTAACCATGAAATCCTCCTCACTTTGGCTTATCACGATCGCGTGCACGATCTCGATCGGCAGTCTCTACTACAATCAGCCGATGCTGGCATTGATCAGCGCAGATTTTCATGTCTCGGTTACAGATGTGAGTGCGGTTCCGACCTTGACCCAGATTGGGTATGCGATCGGAATGTTGTTTTTTGTGCCATTGGGGGATCGACTGGATCGCCGTAAGTTAATTGTTGGATTGAGTGGGTTAAATGCGATCGCGCTGTTGTTGACCGCAGTTGCACCTGGGTTTTATGGCTTGGTTGCGGCAAGTTTCATGATTGGATTAACGGCAGTTGTGCCGCAGTTGTTGATTCCATTTGCGGCACAGTTAGCGGATTCGCAGCAGCGAGGGCGAATTGTCGGGACGGTGATGAGTGGCTTGCTCGTTGGCATTGTGCTGGGGCGAGTTGCGGGTGGTTTTTTCGGTGGGCTATGGGGTTGGCAGTCTACGTTTTTGATTGCGGCAGGATTGATGATCACCTTGGGGGTTGTATTGCTGAATCGATTGCCGCCGACATTCCCTGCTGCGATCGAGATTCCTTACCTGGAGCTATTGCGATCGCTGCCGATGTTATTTGCAGAACATGCAACCTTGAGAAAGCGATCGCTTGCTGGCGCGATTTTCTTTGCGACCTATAGCGGATTTTGGGTACTGCTGCCTTTTTTACTCGCCCGTCCGCCGTTTGAATTTCAGAGCGAGGTGATTGGGCTGTTTGGATTGGTTGGGATCATGAGTGCGGGGGTTTCTCCACTGTTGGGACGAATGACCGATCGCACAAATCCAGGCGTGACCTTGAGAATCGCGATCGGGCTATTTTTGGGGGCGTTGCTGATTCTGTTTCAGTTTCACAGTACGCTTTGGGGATTGATTTTAGGCGCGATGCTGCTGGACTTGGGCACTCAGACGGGACAGATTTCTAATAAAGCCAGGATTTATAGTTTACCGATCGAGGTTCATAACCGTCTAACAACGGTTTATATGGTGATTTTCTTTACAGGTGGTGCGATCGGATCGTGGCTCTGTGCCTATGGCTGGAAATTTGCAAGTTAGAAAATCACAGATAAATTTAATCCAAGCAAAAGAGCTTTCGTATCAGAAAACACAATTTGAATCGAGTTGGATTGATAGATGTAGATCTGAGCTTCGATATACGGTATACGTCATCCAAACGTCAGAAAAAAGTACAGTCCTCAATCATGGAGAAAGATTGCGGCATAGAAAAGCGTGGAACAGCAGATATAGCAGCATTGGTAGAAGTTGATCCACTGCTTTACGCTCGTCGTGAGCTTTTTGCATGTGAAAGCGAAAAAGTCTGAAAGAACAGAAGAATCATGACAGTTACTATCCCTGAGAAAGAGCGATTTAGTCTAAGTGCGTTCCTAGTGCGTGATGCTCCAGCTCGATTTTTACTCAGTTGGGTCGCAGGATTTGTCGATACGGCTGCGTTCATTGTGCTGTTTGGAATTTTTACGGCACATGTCACAGGCAATATTGCACTTGCAGGTTCAGCCTTCGCCAGTTCCGATCCGCAAACCACGATTCTTCGCCTCTCAATGCTGCCAGTTTTTATGCTGTCGGTCGCATTGACTTCACTGCTGGCAAAATTTACTCGCAAGCAAGGATGGGCAGTGTTGCCTGTGTTGTTGAGTGCAGAAGCGATCGCGCTCGGGATTTTTATGGTCGTTGGACTGCAATTTTCGACGACATTGCTGGTTGATGTGCAGGACGAATTGATTTTCCCGATCGCGGTAAGTGGGGTGATTGCCATGGGCATTCAGAATGCGCTGATGAAGGAGGCAGCCGCTTCGTTTACAGGTTATTTTCCGACGACTGTAATGACGGGGAACTTTACTCAATTCACGATCGATCTCGTGCATTACTTGAGTGCGAAGCTGTCGAAGCAAACGGAGGCAACAAAAGCAGAAGCAGCAGAGGCAATTCAGAAGTTAAAGCTGACTTCGCCGTTGTTAGTTGGCTTTTTTTTAGGTGGGACAGGTGCTGCTTACTTTGTGCCTTCGGCTGAGTTTTGGTGTTTGGCGATGCCATTGTTGGCGGTGAGTCTGTTGGCGGTTGCTGCCTATATTCAGGTAGACCTGACGAAAACAAGTTAAGGGGATGGGATTATGAAACGGATATGGATTGTGATTTTCGCTTGTGTAGTGTGCGTATTGGCTGGATTCGGTTTTACAAGTTCAGTGCAGGCAGCCCCGATGCTAGTAGCAGATGCGGCTCCAGCGAGTGATCCATTTATGGAGTTGAAGTCGAAGATTGTCCCAGAGCTTGAAAAGATCTTGACTCCAGAGCAAAAGACGCAGTTTGAGGATGCGGTGACAGAGGGGACGAGTTTGAAGAAGGCGTTTAAGTCGATTACGCTGACTCCAGAGCAGAAAACTCAGGTGGGAGCGATGCTAAAGTCAGTTCCAAAAGATTACTTTGCATCGTTAACTCCGACTCAGAAACGGGATCTGTTTATGAAAAAGGGGCAGTACTTTATGGAGCAAGGGAAAGCAAAAGCAGCAAAGGCAATGAAAGCAGCCGAAAAAGCGATGGATGAAGCGAAGGAAGCGGTGACAGAGTAATCACGGTTTTGAGAGATGTTTTGTGTTTCGGTGAAGCATCTCTCAAATCTCACCTTACAATTCCCTTCAGAAATGCTGAAACACAGAAACCATTAAACCTAATGCAGCTAGCACAATCGCACTTCCGAGTAAATTCGTTTTGCGATCGCTGAGTCGAAATGCGGGCTGTAACCAAAAGTGTAAGGCTTGAGTAATTTGAGGCATTACGATCCAGGTGAGCAAGGATGAAACGATAAAATTGCTCATCAGCGTCACGAAAGCAGGCGACCAGGACTGCAAAAAGCTAAGATTTGGGATGAGTTTGGATTGAATCATCACCAATGGATAGAGTCCCAAAACTACCGACATGACTTGCTTCCAGGGAGGTGTGCCCAAACTCGATCGCTCTTGTCCTGCGTGAGTTGAGAACCAACCTTCTAAGCCAGTTGTAAAAGATTTGAACTTATAGTTTTGAAAGATTTTTTGCCCAGATTCGACAATTGTGGCGCGATCGCGAGAATTGAGCCACACATTCAGATGATTTGGCGTATCGAAATGCACAATCGAATACCATTTCACCACACCATCTAGACAGTGCAATGGTGAAGGTGAATCTGCTCTGAGAAACCCTTGATGGCGTTTTGCAGAGTGAATCAGCGTAGTGTGCCATTTGCGAAATATAGCGCGATTTTGACTTGGAACAATATGTTCTAGAACAACCGTTGAGTAGAAAACGCGATCGTTCATTTCAGAGTTTGACATTACGAGAGACTTTAGTTGAGATCAATCAATAGCACAGGATTGTGAGTCTAAAATGCTCGCGTGACATCATCCGAAGAATCTAGAGCGAAGGCAGCTTTGCTCTAGGACTTGTAGTATCCGCCAAATCGAAGTCCTTGAGTTTCCATCGCTAGACTTTTTTGAGTAAGTCCTACCTAATTCGATTGTTTGCCTGATAGTCCTGAATTACGAGTCCGCCACTGTTGGACAAATCGCATCAGTTGATAGATGCCAAATCCAAACAATCCAATGACCAGGACTCCCGCAATCGCTGGAACCGTCAATGCCAAGACCGAAAGCAAAACTGATATCACAAGTTCAACGGCGGCAAAAATTGGATTCGTCAACCCGCCCGAAGCAGCAGTCGAAGTTCCACGCAGCAGATTCGTAAACAGTTTCGTAATTCCGGCAGTTCCGCCCCCGGCGACGATCGCTAATGTCCACTGAATTAACGGATTCATATCCGGCGAAACGGATGCTGCAACGATCGTCCCTACAATCATGGCGGCAGGAGTCGCTAAGAAATCGAGCGCATGATCAAACCATGGAATCGAATAGCCAATGATTTCGAGAATACTTGCGATCGCGAATAAACTCAATGCCTGCTGATTCTCAATCCAATCGAAATTGCTGGGTAAATCATAATGTCCAAATACAGAAAATGCACTCAGCGCAAGCAGTGGCACAAATACCCGAAATCCTGCTGCTGCACTCAAACTAATCCCTAACAGCAATTCAATCACAGTATGAAAAGTCGAATCCACAGCATTTCCCTCGAAGGCTTCAACTCTTAAATGTAGAACGCGATCGCAAATTTTACAGTCGTAAAGCCGACTCAATTGAGGTGAGAAATCCCACCCAGACAGCCCAGAAATTTGCTCTGACAATAAAACAAGTTTGCGAGGTAAAAAAATGAACAGTCTTGAACAGGGATGCGACTGCTGCCAGCAAGGCAACTTTCTCGCAGCACTGACCCATTTCGATCGAGCGATTCAAGCCGATTCCACTTGTGCGACAGCCTGGAATTATCGCGCCAACGCGCTGTCTGGGTTAAAGCGCTACGCTGAAGCATTAAGAGACTACGATCGCGCTGTCTTGCTCAAACCGGACTATCATCAAGCCTGGTTTAATCGCGGCGCAATGCTGACGGAAATCGGAGCCTATGGAAACGCAATTGAATCTTACGATCGAGCAATTCAGCACAAACCTGATCCCGTCTATACTCACGCAAGAGCCTCGATCTCGGTCAAACAGCAACTCGTCTTTACTTAACCGCCGCTAATTTTTGCCTTATATCCAAGCCCAGTTAATAACTGTAATAACTTCTGAGCATGATCGCCTTGAATCTCGATCGTGCTTTCTTTTGCGACCCCCCCTGTCCCACACTGCGCCTTCAAGTTCTTCGCCAAAGCGGTCAGCGTCTCAGGCGCACTTTGAAATCCAGAAATCACGGTCACCGTTTTTCCACCCCGTCCTTTTCGCGATACCTGCACCCGAAGATTCTGCTGATTTGGAGGCAGATCAGGAACAGAACGCTCAAAAACTTCCTCCGAATTGCCAAACTCAGAGTAAACAATGCGGTCACGATCGGGAGGTTTCTTCGCCATAGATAAACAAATGTTACAGAGCAAAAGTAATGTCAATCTTAAAGAGGCTGAGTCCTTGAAATGAAAATGATAGAATTTCGATCATCGTCACCTTCAAAGGTTGAGTATACCGCTCAAGCTTAGGATGTGATTAGGGTGCAGTGGAAATTATCCCGCCGCAAACGACTTGATCAACTTGAATTTAAAAAAACTTCTATTACTCGTGCAGACCCAAAAGCACCACAAGATCGAACTGAGTACGGATTATCCCTGTCCGTGCCGCCGTCGCGGTCGTTTAGAACCGATCGCGCTGACTGAAGCGTTTGGCTGCAATCGCTGTCAGCAGATCTTCGTCCTCGAAGAAAACGGCTACGTAATCGAACAACTCGCGACTAGCTATCCTTATAAGCGATCGTGGCGTTGGACAGGTCACCAATGGAATATTGTGCAGCCAGGACTGGGTGACAGCTATTTGCCCCTGGCACTCGGTATTCTCTTAGTGCTGTTGAGTATTTGGCTACCTGTTGCGCTCCATTCTCCGTCCGGAGCCAGTATTATGTTGTGGGCGATCGTAGCGCTGGTGTTAGCCGTGCTGCCCGCCCTCATGGTTTGGTTAGCCTATCGGCGGTAAGCCCAATGACAACGGACTCTCTGGGAGCATTTGACCCGATTTCTACGCTGCGATCGGCTCACACGACTTCGCTAATGTTAGCGGGGACAAGTGGTGTGAATCGAAGTCGGGCAGTGCAGGCAATGGCGCAGGCTTTAAACCGTCGCCAAACGGACATTTTGGAGGCGAATACGCTCGATCTCGAAATCAGTCGAGAGATGGCGATTTCAGAGTTATTGCTGGAATGGCTGAAGCTCACTCCTGAGCGGATTCAGAATGCGGTACAGATTCTCAATCGCTTAAGCGAGTTGCCGGATCCGATCGGGCGAGTGATGCCTGCTAATTTTCAAGTCGATCGCGCTCAGACTTATTCGCAGTTAATGCCGTTGGGAGTTGTGGCGCTAATTTATGAGGCGTTTCCGGAGTTGAGCGCGATCGCGGCTGGGTTGTGTATCAAGACAGCGAATTGTTTGATTCTCAAAGGGGGAAGCGAAGCAAGTCACTCGAACAGTGTGCTTGCTGAAACCTTGTCACAGGCGTTAGAGGATGAAGGGCTACCGATCGAGAGTGTGCAACTGCTTCCGGCTGAAAGTACGCCAATTCGGGATTTAATTATTCAGGATCGCTATTTAAATTTGATCATTCCTTACGGGCGACCAAGCTTGGTGCAGCAAGTGGTCAGACAGGCAACGGCTCCCGTATTGCGATCGGCGATGGGGAATTGTTATCTCTATTGGTCGCCATCGGGCAGTTTGGAAATGGCGCGATCGATGATTGTAGATAGCCATTTGAGTGAGCCTGATCCAGTGAATGCGATCGAGAAAATTCTGGTTCATCGACAGCAGAATTCTTCGTCGCTAGTGATGCTCTGGGATAGCTTGCGGGAGAAAGGATTTGAGATTCGGGGTGATGCAAATCTAGTTGCAGAATTCCCAGGATTGCGACTGACAGAAGATACGGAATGGGGACAGGCTTATCTCGATCGCATTGTCAGTTTTCGAGTAGTCGATGGATTGGCAAGTGCGATCGATTTAATTAATCACTATAGTAGCGGGCACGCCGATTGCTTAGTCAGCGAATCTTATCAAGAGAGTCGGCAGTTTGCGTTGGGGGTGAATAGTGCTTCGACTTATATCAACACATCGCCTCGGTTTTATCGCAATCCAAAACGAGGCGATGCGATCTTTCTCGGCATGTCAAATCAGAAAGGGCATCGACGCGGTTTGATTGGATTGGATACTCTAACAACTGTGAAACATATTGTGCAGGGGACAGGAAATTAGTCGGACTAGTTGAAGGTTCCCCTATTCTGAATCCGTAACGGCGGGGTTTATGAACGGCGAATTCGGCTCGTTTGCTTGGATTGGACAGGGCTGCGAATAAGCTAATAAGTACGACCCTTCCAAGCTCCGCCTTCCCCTTGCCAATACTTCAGCGCAGAATCGATCGTCATTAACAAATACAGAAACGCGATCGCAGGTAAACACAACGCATACCCCACAGGAACACGATAAAACCGCACTATCGGAAAGTAAGCGATCGACATCAAACCATATGTGAGTAATCCGACCCAATTCATCACAACAATCGGAGCTAAATACACCACAAACATTCCTAGCACTGCTCCTACTAGCAAAATTGGAGAATAGTTCAATTGGGTATAAGCTGTTCGAGCCACCATCTGCCAAATTGTATCGAGCGAATCATAACGGCGGAGGCTTAGCGTCGATCGGGTTAATCCGAGCCAAATCCGTCTCGTCCCACTCGCCTTAATCGCATCTGCTAAAGCACAGTCATCAATCAACGCCTGCCGAATCGCATTCATTCCACCGATGCGCTCCAACGCCTCACTGCGAATTAAACTACAGCCTCCCGCTGCTGCTGCTAAAGATCGCGTCGGATCGTTTGACCAGCGAAATGGATATAACTTAGCAAAAAAGAACACAAACGCCGGAATCAGCAACTTCTCCCAAAAACTCACACAGCGCAATCGTACCATCAGCGAAACTAATTCTCGATCGTCCTCGATCGCCCAACTAACCAGATTTTTCACATTCTCTGGATCATGCTGAATATCGGCATCGGTTAGCAAAATATAATCTGGCGTTAATTCCATTGCCTGCTGAATTCCTTGCTCTAATGCCCAAAGTTTCCCCGTCCATCCCGCAGGCAAGGGTGCAGCCGAAATCACTCGTACCCGATCAGAGTCGAACGTTTGCGCGATCGATCGCGCAATTTCTGCCGTTCCGTCTGTGCTGTGATCGTCTACGAGAAAAATCGTTAACGCCCCTGAAAACTCTTGCGTCAGGAGCGATCGTAAGGTCATCGGCAACATATCCGCCTCATTTCGAGCAGGAATCACCACACAGACCGAGGCATTCTTATTTTCCCCTTGAGGCAATTGTTGATCAGTTCGCCAAAATTGCCCTCGTAAAGCGAGGAGATAGAGCCAAATGATGAAACTTACGATCGAAATTCCAAGAACGATATCAGACATGTCAAAATCACCAAAGGCATGAGTTTCAGTGGAGCGATCGCGCATGGCATTTCTTCGCGTTGATGAAAACATTAACGTGAATACCCAATACATCGTCAAGGTCAAGTGGAAACTCAACCCCGCAACCGATGGCAGAGAAGCCGTCGCGGATGGTAAGTTTGGTTCGGAGTGAGGAGTGTTTATGCAGAGTCTTGAAAATGCAATCACCGCTAGTCAGCGATACCTTCTATCGCTGCAAAAACCAGAAGGCTACTGGTGGGCAGAACTTGAATCGAATGTGACAATCACAGCAGAAATGATTTTGCTGCATAAGATTTGGGGGACGGATCGTGAGCGACCTTTGCACAAAGCAGCACAGTATTTGAGATCGCAGCAACGAGATCATGGCGGTTGGGAATTGTACTACGGAGATGGCGGTGATCTGAGTACAACCGTTGAGACTTATATGGCTTTACGGTTATTAGAAGTTCCTGCTACTGATCCCGCTCTGATTAAAGCCAAGGATTTTATCCTAGCTCGCGGCGGAATTACCAAAACTCGCATCTTTACCAAATTCCATCTCGCTTTAATTGGCTGCTACGACTGGCTCGGCATTCCGTCAATTCCGCCCTGGATCATGCTGCTGCCGTCGTTGAAGATTGAACTCCCAAATCCATTTGGATCGGAGCCATTCTTTTCTGGGCATACCTTTAGCATCTACGAGATGTCAAGCTGGGCACGAGGCAGTACTGTGCCCTTGCTGATCGCATTCGATCGTAAACCCGTATTTATTACCCATCCAACAATCACGCTCGATGAACTCTATGTCGAAGGCGTGAACACTAGAAATTACGAATTGCCGAGAAAGTCGGATTGGACAGATCTGTTTCTCGATCTCGATCGAGTGTTTAAATTTGCCGAAGATTGGAATCTTGTTCCGCTCAGGGAAGAAGGGATCAAAGCCGCCGAAAAATGGGTGCTAGAACGTCAAGAAGCGACAGGAGATTGGGGCGGAATTATTCCAGCGATGATGAATTCTCTGATTGCACTGCGCTGCTTAGGCTACGACGCGAATGATCCGTATGTGGTGCGCGGTATGAAGGCGATCGATAATTTCGCGATCGAAGAAGCAGAGTGTTATCGAATTCAGCCTTGTGTGTCTCCGGTTTGGGATACGGCATTAGTCGTGCGATCGTTGATCGAATCCGGGGTTTCTCCAGATGATCCGACCCTGGTTAAAGCAGGCGAGTGGCTACTTGAAAAACAAATTCTCAGCGATGGCGATTGGTGCGTGAAAAACACTCAGGGCAAGCCTGGAGGCTGGGCATTTGAGTTTGAGAATCGATTCTATCCCGATGTAGATGACTCGGCGGTTGTAGTCATGGCACTTGATCTGATCCACATGCCGAATGAAGGTTTAAAGCGACAAGCGATCGCTCGTTGCGTGGAGTGGATCAGTACGATGCAGTGTAAACCTGGCGGCTGGGCAGCTTTCGATATTGATAATGACCAAGATTGGATTAATCAGATCCCCTACGGCGATCTCAAAGCCATGATTGATCCCAATACTGCCGATGTCACTGCTAGAGTTCTAGAAATGTTAGGGCAGATTGAACCAGAGCTAGGGACTGCGATTACTCCAGATAAGCTCGATCGGGCTTTAAGCTATCTCACACGAGAGCAAGAACCAGATGGCTCATGGTTCGGGCGTTGGGGCGTAAACTATCTCTATGGGACAAGTGGCGTACTCGTGGCTCTCGCGAAAGTTGCTCCAAACACACACCGACGCGCGATTCAACGAGGCGTGAATTGGCTTGTCAAGGTTCAAAACCCTGATGGAGGGTGGGGTGAGACTTGTGAGAGCTATAAGAATCCAGCCCTAAAAGCAAAAGGTGAAAGTACAGCATCTCAGACTGCTTGGGCATTAATTGGATTACTAGCAGCAGGGGATGGAACTAGACAATATGAGTGGGATGCGATCGACAAAGGCATTGCTTATTTGA
>JALOOO010000260.1 GCA_025454375.1 Leptolyngbya sp. Prado105
CATTCATCGACATGATGAAGCGATCGGTAGCTATATCCGAGCATTGATGATCGAACCCTATGACTCTCAAGGCTGGGTGTCACTGGGATCGGCATTACAAAGTGCGGGACGCTACGAAGAAGCGATCGTGTCCTATGACAAAGCGCTTGGGATTGAACCAGATGATGCAGGGGTGTTTTACCATGAAGCCTGCTGTTATGCGATGCAAAATAATATGGAATGGGCACTCGAGCATTTAAGACGCGCGATCGCACTAGCGCCGGGTTACCGCGAGATTGCAGCCCACGATCGCGTCTTTGAAAAAATGCAGCAAAATCTGACCTTCCAAGCCTTAATCCACTCTTACTCTGTCGCAGGCGTGATGACGGGATCTAACTGAGCCAAGTTTAATCAAGTCAAAGATTCATCCTCTCAGTAATGAAACTGTTTCTCGTGATTATTAGCAGCATCCTATTAATCTTGTTTGCCCTTCAAACTTCTTCACCCGCTCAGGCACAGACTGGATTGATCGAATCGCGTCTTGCACGAGTTGAATCAGAGCTAGTAGGAATTCGATCGCAGATCAATCAACTTTCTGCAAGTTCTCCGCGCCTCGGTGTTTCAGTCCCTTCTCCTAGAACTTCACTCCCTGCTCAGCGATCGTCAAAATTCACAGACTCACAATTTGATCGCCTTGCCACACTGGTAATCGAATCGCGCGATCGCATCGAAACTCTAGAAGCAAAGGTCGCAAAACTTGAGAGCCGCTAAAATTTTCTCTATACAATTTAGTTCGCAATGTATATTAAATTGCGTCACATCAATAGAGTGCTCTCTGGAATCAAATTCAGAAAAACTCTATCTTGTCCAACAGCGCACATATTTCCTATATAAAGTAATTCTTGCAGCATGAAGAGGCTTTTCCACGCAGTCGCGATCGCGATTATTGGACTTTCTGGATTCTTAATTGCCATTCAAGTCGGACAGGCAACTTGGCTTGATGGTCTTCAGGTTCGGAATTCTCCGCTACAACTTATTAGCCAACGTCAAGACATCGCTGATGCAGCCGATCTCTTATCTAGCGCTTGCGCGGTTAAACCGAACCCCAACAAAAACAAACTCAGAAATCTCCCCGCAATTCAGGGAACTCCTCCTCTAACTCGCTTCCGCCAAGATTCACCGACTGCAAATTCTACCTATCGTCCACGCGAAGAAGTTGCACTCGCTCATCCTTCTAATTTTGGGCGACGCTTTACTCAGGACCTCTTCGGTCGTCCAGTTGCGAATGAAGCGATCGTGGTTCTGCATGAAACTGTCGGCTCAGGTCGTTCTGCAATCAATTACTTCCAGACCCCGCATCCAAGAGACGAAGATCAAGTGAGTTACCATGCCTTGATTCGAGAAAATGGCAATGTAGTTTATCTCGTACCACCCGATCGACGCGCTTTTGGAGCCGGAAACTCAATTTTCAATGGTACAAAAGGGAACGAAGCCGTTAAGACAAATTCTGTATTTCCGCCTTCAGTAAACAACTTTGCGTATCACATCTCGCTCGCGACTCCTCCAGATGGTCGGGGAAATGGAGCAACTCATAGTGGATATACTCGCGCTCAGTATCAATCTTTAGCTTGGCTTGTCGCAAAGACAGGCGTTCCTAATAATCGGATTACAACTCATCGCCTAGTCGATCGATCCCGTCAACGAAGCGATCCGCGTAGTTTTGACACCAAACTTTTTGCTCAACTGTTAGCGTCCTTCCCCAAAACGAATGACATTTCGATGCAGTGTACAACGCCTGCGATCGCCCAAGAAGAATAAAAAACAGGAACGCTTCTACAGCATTCCTGTCGTCATTAAATCATTGCAACTTTTCCCTGAAAGTTGGCAGAGCCTCAGTTCTATCGAACAAATGTCAGGGCGTTCTTCCCAATCGTGTCGTCGTCTGTTTCAGGAGTTGCGAGCGTGTTGGGGTCAAATTTGTTGTTGATTACATCCACTTCTCCAATGATTCCATTCTGCAATGGATCGATCCATGATGAGAGATAGAAGGTTGTTCCCGTTGGAGATGACCAGCCACTCCAGTTTGGGTTTGGCAGGGTTAGTTCAATTGTGAACGTGCGTGTAGGCGATACCCCATCATTCTGGTTCGTGTCTCCCGCACCGCTGAGTGGAGCAAGCGCAGAGTTAGGATTCTCAACGATAAAAGTGCCTACTGGGGCATCTTCTTCTGTAATCGTCGGATCTGGAGATAACCAAAACTCAATTGGGAACTTTGATCCCGCACTGAGTGATTTGTTTCCGATGCTCGCTACTGTGAACTCTACCGTTACTTTTCCGCCTGGAGTAAATGAGCCAGATGTCAGAGTCATGCTTGTGCCCTGGACTTCCGTTGTCTCTGTTCCTTCGATCGTCAATTCGATCCGATCTTTTCCAAATTCCCCATTGAGATTGTTCGTTTCGTTCGCTTCAGTAAGTTTGTTATTTGGATCGACCACCATTCCGATCGTGTATTTTCCATCCACAAACCAGAATGCACCATCGGTTTTCGGTAAGACCAGTTGAACATTATCAAATTGTCGCTCTTGTCCAGGATCAAGCGGAGTTGAGAGCGTGAAGATTGTCTTATCCCCTGTTGCATCAACAACTTCAAGCGGAGCATCGGTTGAACCCGCATCTAGTGAGATCGTCCTATCTCGTGAAATCCGGAAGCCTACTTCGATGTTGTTGATCGCAGTTGAGCCATTGTTTCTCACGCGGAAAGAAGTTGTGATAGTGTTCGGTAGCCCCCCCGCAGAAGGATTGAGAGCGAATGTGTTCGTTGCAGTTGTGAAGCTCACACTCGCAACGTCCGTGCTTTCAGGTTGACCAAACACCTTCAAATCGTAAGAAGTGGCTCCAGCTTGCTGAGTAAAGACGCGAACTGCATAGGAACCGATACCAAGTGCCATATCCTGGCTATACGTCAATGCAGTTCCCAGGCTGCCATTCGCCAAAATTGGGAAGAGCTCAACCTGTACATTCGGACTGTTGAGCAGATCCAATCGAATATTCGATCGCACATTTGTGCTGAACTTGAAGTAGTCATCAAAGCTCGCTCGTACCGTGTCAACATACCCAGCCGTTCCTTCGATCGTGCCCATATCAAAGGCGAGCGTGTTACTAAACCCACCATTTGTCAGCCGTTCACTAATATCAAACGGCTCAGAATTGATTTCGCGCTTCATGATTCCACGCACTTTCCAATCTGTAGAGACTCCAGAGAGAGAATTAGCTGCGTTGATCATGGTGCCATTCATCTGCAAGACTTCAACAATTGCCTGTTGCTCACTCCGGTAAACGATGTCCGCTCTCCCATCGTTATTGAAATCCCCCACACCTGAAATCGTCCAATTCGCCCCCTTGCTATAAGCCGCTCCATCCAAGGTGACGATCTTGCGATCGCTAAAGCCAGTACCCTGGGCGTTAAACAGCCAAATCGCCATTTCACCACTTCTGCGGTTGCGCCAGAGAAGGTCTTTATTCCCCCCGTTGGCAGTTCCATCAAAATTCCCAACCCTTTCAATTTGCCAATCCTGCGAAATTGCTTCTGTCGCCCAGGATTGGATAATATTTACCCCATCCATGTGCCAAAATGCGACAGCACCGCTGGTATCCCGGAAGATAATATCCTCCTGTTTATCCCCATTGATATCTCCGTAAAATTGGGGAACCCAAGAAGTTCCAGTTTTGATGATCCTGCCTTGTGAGATCCTGGTTCCATCTAATTTCCAAAGGGCAATTTCACCACTTGCCGCATCCCGCAACACAAAGTCAGCTTTAGTGTCGCTGTCAAGATATGCAGCCGAAAGGGGTTGCCAGTTTGAACCCGTGTTAATCGTGCCTGAACTGACGAACTTTCCAGCCTTGAGCGTCCAGAGTCCGATCAATCCCTGATTTGCATTTTGCCATACGAGATCAGCATTGTTGTCTCCATCCAAATCCTTCAGAGCAACAATCTTCCAGTCGAGGGGAACGGCGTTCCCAAAAGAGATGCCCGAATCCACTCGCACTCCATCTTTGAAGAGCCAGTAAGCAACGTCTCCGGTGTTCATGTTGCGCCAGAGCAGATCGTCCTCTCCATCGCCGTTGAGGTCATCCACACCTTGAACCTCCCATTCGGCAGGAATCGAACTATAGGCTTCTGAACTTCTCCGGTTGATGCCATCCATCCGCCAGATTGCAGCTTGCGCCGCCGCAGAATTACGCCACCAGATGTTGCTGAGACTTGCATTTGCGTTGACTGCAACGTTCAATTTGTAGTTTGCACTTGCTGCTCCATCAGCAAGGGTGACTTCGATCGTATACAGGTCAGGTGCAAGAGGAGCGCCGATGGGACCCAGCAAAATTGATTCGGAGAGTCTCCCTTCGTTCTTCGAGGCTTGAATCTCTGTTGTGCCTCTGAGAACTCTAAGATTCGCATCCCCAGAGAGATTGGTGAGCGAAAGGCGGGCAGAACTGCTCGCAAAGGCTCGAAGATCAATTTGAAAAAGATTTGTTCTGTTGGCAGTGGTTACGGCTCCGTCGATCGAGGACGGAATCAGAGGATTTTGAATCAGTTGTGGAGAGGACATAGTGGATTGAGTTTAGGCTGAATTATTACTGACTTCTGATACAGTGTTCCCTCGTTTGGGAAGGGCAGAAGCGTTTGATTTGAACATGCTCAATCCAGCCGAAATTCAACAGAGTCAATTTGCTACTTAGAAGAATTTATACGTATAATCTTGATTTCAATACAGAATGAATACTTAAAAAGCAGCGTACAAAAAAATAGGACTCGCAATTCCCTTGAGAAATTACGAGTCCTGATTTAGCAAGTCGCGGTTAAAATTCGATCCCTGGTTGCGCTTTGATCCCTTGCTCTCGGAAGGGATGTTTTACGAGGGTCATTTCGGTTACGAGATCGGCTCGCTCAATCAAAGCAGCAGGGGCACCTCTTCCCGTCAAAATGATGTGGGAATCTTCTGGCTTTTGATCCAGTCCTGCCAGCACTGTTTCAACTTCAAGGTAGCCCAGTTTGAGCGCAATATTCACTTCATCCAGCAGCACGAGACGAAAATCGGGATTCTGAATGAATGAAAGCGCTTTCTCCCAGGCATCTGCGGCTTTGAGAATATCGCGATCGCGATCTTGCGTTTCCCAAGTAAAACCTTCTCCCATGGCATGAAATTCAATTTGATCGCCCCAAGGCGCAAAGGCAGCTTTTTCGGCAGGCTCCCAGGCTCCTTTAATGAATTGCACGATCGCAACTTTATAACCGTGACCGAGCGATCGTAAAACCATTCCGAGCGCAGCAGTTGTTTTGCCCTTGCCATTCCCTGTATTGACAATGATCAGCCCTTTTTCGAGGGTGCGATCGGCGATTCGTTGATCTTGAACTTCTTTTCGGCGCAGCATCTTCAGACGATGCTGTTCAGCATTGAGCGTATCAGACATAAATGCAATTGCTGGCTAATGATTAAGGAGATTGTGGAACGCCTGTTCCTGGGGCAGTTTGAGAGGCAGGATTATTCGGGATTACAGTGCTACCTGGGGGAGTGGGTTGAAGAGTTCCATCTGAAGGGGCAGGCTGCACAGGCGTAGGATTCGTGCCAGGAGTGGTAGGGATCGTATTTGTTGGGGCGATAGGACTTGGAATTAAATTCGGCGCAGGAGTCAGTTGCGGAGAAGTTCCAGGCAAAGGAGATTGTCCAGGCTGGGGTTGTTGCCCAGGTTGATTACTGGGCGCAGTAGAGAGCGCAACTCGATCGGCCGCGACCGATCGCATGACATCTAAGACCTGAATCACATCGTTATAAAAAGCAGTCTGAGAAGCCTCAAGTACGAGTAATCCTTCCGGTTGCTGTTGATGATAAGACTGAACGAGTTGGAAGAGTTGAGTGCGATCGATCAATTGCCGTTGACCCTGATTTGACAAATAAGTCTGACCATTAGAATCGATTCCAATAATCAGCATCTCACTCATCAATACACTGCTCGTCTCAGCCTTAGGAAGTTCTAAGCCAATTCCCTGCTGACGAGTTAATTGCAGAGCCGCAAGAATAAAAAACGTCAAAATACAGAAGATCACGTCAATCAACGGGATGATCTGGATCTGAGCTTCATCAGAAGAGGAATCAAGATTAACTTTCATGTGCTGAAACCAAGAAGGGTCTATAAATCGCCGGGAGGCAGAGATTTATCGTGAGTAATTTGCCATTTCTGACGGTACAGCAATTCTAAATCGTTGCCTGTCCGACGGAAAATCTTCGCTTGATTGAAAATTAGACCCTGAAAAATCCGGTAAAAAGACAAGCTAAAAATCGCAACGACAAGCCCAGTCGCTGTACTGATGAGTGCTTCCCCAATCCCGGTTGTCACCCCAGCCGTCGAAGCGGTTCCAATGTCTCCAATTCGGATCGATCCTAGAGACAGAATTAGACCAATTACGGTTCCTAATAAGCCAAGCAGAGGAGATAGCGCAATCACGGCTTCTAAAATCTTGTCGCCGCGACGCATTGAAGCGATTTCTTCATCTGCTGAAGATTCAAGCGCGAGGCGAAAAATTTCAGGATCTGGATTTTGTAACCGCATCGGGGCGTACAAGAATCGTCCAATCGGTTGATCATAAGATTGACGAGCAATTTCAACCGCTGATTCCCAGTCTCGTCGTGAGGTTTCGAGAATCCGTCCTGCGACTTCTTTCTCTTTGTTCAACACGTTGAACCAAAACCAAGATCGCTCAATAATGGCTCCTAGGGACAAGATTGAGAGAACAAACAGCGGCAGCATGGTCACGCCGCCTTTCTGAAATAGTTCGATAATGTTCATGTTCTTCCTTGTAGTTGATCACTAGATTTGCTGCCCACCTGCAAGGCCATCAAAACGATCTCACCTCCGCCTTACCTTGTTTCTCTTATTAAATCATGTGAGCCTGCG
Source organism: Leptolyngbya sp. Prado105 (assembly GCA_025454375.1). Classification (GTDB taxonomy): domain Bacteria; phylum Cyanobacteriota; class Cyanobacteriia; order Leptolyngbyales; family Leptolyngbyaceae; genus Leptolyngbya. Next base: position 6,934 of record JALOOO010000260.1, read on the forward strand.
AGGACTCTCCGGTCTTCAGCGGCGCATCTGCTGGACATACCACGTACCCGGACTGAGATTGACAAACGTGCCTTCCACGTCGCTGCTCCAGCTGTTTGGAACTCACTGCCCGACATTGTTCGTTTTGCTGACAGCTATGCTA
>JALOOO010000261.1 GCA_025454375.1 Leptolyngbya sp. Prado105
AAGCGTAACGATCGCGCTTGTTTATCAGAAGCCTTTGCAGATCGGCTGAGTTGCAGAGCTTTCTCGAACACAGAGATCGCTTTCCTCAACGATTCCGCACTCCCTTCATCATATAGCTTGCTCCCTTGCGCGATCGCACGATCAATCTCACTCGTCTGTGCAGTTTGCGCGATCGTGGGTGCTGCCTGAGAAACTTCCGAGGGCACGATCGACAGCGCCGACAAGCCCAGAATCAAACCCGGCACCATCACCCATCTTCTCAGCCAAACTCGGTTACAATCAACATCGCTCATCGTCTCATTCTCCACAACTTGAAAGTTGCTCATCGTGACTCTACCAAGCCCATCGCTACGGATCTTGCGCTGATTTTGCCCTCCCACCCTTATGAGCAAGACTGTTCTCCCCAGACAAGTTGGGTTAGGCGATCGGCTTCAACGCATCTAAAGAAGTCAAATTTTCTTCCAGGCATGATTCCAACGGAATGATACCAACCTGAAGCCGACAACGCGAAACTCACCATTCCAACAGAGCGACAGTTCTGAATCACATCAGTCGCTGGTGCTTTAAGACGTTGAGGCGATTTCATCACTGTATTGGCATCCGCTCCGCTGAGAATGAACACATAGTTCATGGGACGGTCAGAGGGAGAGTTTCGATAAGTTTTGGAAACATCGCGAATCCGAATCGCAGTTTCTACCTTTCGATTCGCGCTGAGTTGATTTTGAGCTTTGAAGAGTGCTGCGGTGCAACTCCTAGAGTCTTCCGCTCTGATTGCAGTAGGAAGGCTTAGAACTGCAAAAGTATTGATTACAGTAGCTCCTATTACAATGGATTGGTGCAGCGTTCCGGGTTTCAGACCTCTGGCATTCATACCGTTATCCTTTCTGATGTTCAAACTGGCTTAAACCATTGATAACAAACTAACTGCACCTCTTTCTCAACTATATCAATCAAATTACTCTTCTGCTAGATTTTGCAGTAAGGCTCTTGGTTGTCTAAATTTCATGAAATTTAGACAACGAGATCTGTGAGTTTTTGTTCCCTAGTAAATTAGAGTTGATTTATCGCCAGTGACATGCGGGGAGCGCGATCGTAACTAACCCTTGTTTCTGGGTCGTTTCTGGGTTAGAACCAAAGTGTCAAGTTAGGTTTTCCCTGAATGCTCAAACATTGGCAGTATAAGCTCGTTTTTGGCATCGCACTGATCGCGGGTGGAGTTTGGACAGTTTAGGTGGGACAACAGCGATCGGCAACCCTTTTAGCACTTGATAGCAATACAGGCAAAATTCGATGGTTGCAACCGCTGCGAACGGGTAGAGATTTTTACAGTCGAGGCGCGATCGCAGCAAATGGCACAGTCATTTTAGGAGTAGCCGAGTCGAGTACGACCGAGCGCGAACAGAGATTGGATACTTATCGGATTCGGGCATTTGATGTTCAATCTGGTGAGCCGCTGTGGACAACAAATCCACTTGTAGATGAGACTAAAGATGGAATCGGTTATTGGTTCGCGTCAAATGATGCAATCGATGTTCAACCGAATGTGGTCTATGTTCAAATGGGCGATGAATTACGATCGCTTGATCCAAGAACTGGACAACAGCGCTGGGCGATGAAACGACCCTGGCTGAATCCGAACGATCGAGCACTTCGATTTGGGTTAGGAATCGTTGCAACCGAAGAATCACTTGCTGTGTTGCAATTAGGACGAAATCAGAGAGTGCTGCAAACGATCAATCCGAAAACCGGAACAGTCATTCGTCAAATCACACTCCCCTTCAAACCGTTAGAAAGCACGAGCAATCGAATCACTGTTGGAAATCGCCTTGCTTTTCTCGAAACATCGGGGCAGATTCCTGCGGGAGACAATGCGTTTCTACCCAGTGGACAATCAACGCTAACCGCATACAACTTAGAGACTGGACAGATTCAGTTTCGCATTCCGATAGCAGGTGAAATTAACAATCTACGAGCAGTAGATCAAACTCTGCAATTAAGCACCGATCCCGTCATTGATTTCAAAAGCAATCCTTCTAAACCTCGATCTGAGGGGCAATTCATGGGACTAGACCTGCAAACAGGACGAGTACTCTGGCAAAAGTCGGAAGCACAAATTCGCTGTTATGGTTCTTATCGGGCATGGCGAGTGAGTGCTGAATCGGTCTATCTCAACTGCAATCGTCGCCAAGACATTCGAGATTCAAGCACGATCGTGTCTCTTTCAGCCCGAACGGGACAAATTCAATGGGAGACTTTAGTTAGCCCAGATAATCATTCGGATACAGCGCCAAGCGCGATCGCTTCTCGTCAATTCCTAACATTCAGGCGAGTTTCTGGGGCAAATGAATCTCAACTACAAGCGATCGCACTCGATCGACAAACCGGAAAATTGCTCTGGAGCAAAGCATTCTTTAATTCTCAAGACTTGCCCTATATGGATTCATTTAGAGCAACGATCGCCACTGACCAGAATAAAGTCTTTGTGCTAGATGCGGTTCCTCAATGGCAGCTTTGGTTGTTGAGTCTTAATCGAGATTGGTACCTAAATCAGGCAATCGAGGCAAAGGTATTGTCAACTTAACCGGAGATATTCAAAATTAAGCACAATCACCCCGAAATCGCTAGGTTCGCTCAATTTTATGCAGCCGTTTGCAAGCAAGCGACTTCTCGCCAATCTTCAAACCGTTGGCGCAGTTCTTGGCGATATCAAGTAGCAGTCATTTGATGTTGTTTCGGGTGGAAGTGATCTCGAATTGGTTCAAAAGCAGAAAGAAATCGTTGGGCTTGTCCAGGGGATTTGAATCGTCGCATTCGTCGTCGCGTTCGAGTGGGTTGATGAGACTTCTCCGCTCGATTGTTCAATCCCTTATGCTGTCGATGCTCCACGTTCTTCATCACTTGCTTCTTCGCCGCTTCGTAACTCTTGAGTTTATCGGTGACAATCACCCGTGGCACGAAGCCTTGCTTCTTCAGCAGTTTGCGAAAGAATTGTTTGGCTGCCTTCGTGTCCCGATGGCGTTGCATATCCCGGTAGCTCAAGGGGAACGTGTAATAGAGACAGACACAGTGGCTAATAATTTCGCGGGGGAATCGATGACGGGAATACATGAGATAGGAATCGTAAACGGAGTGGAATCAGTACGATTATTTTACCTTTGGGTTAAGTTGACAATACCGTGAACGTGCCGAGCTATCATCGCTGTTTCTTCCCAGTAGGCGACCAAATTGGCAACTGGCTCACTTGCTGGAGCGTCCGTTCGACATAAGTGGTCTGACTATTATCAATTCGAGCTAAGCCGAAGTAACCGCGATCTCCATCATGTTCATGCGGTCCAATCGTTTGCACCTGATAGCGCCCCTCCCGCTTGGCTTGGTTAAACGGCGACCCAACTGTAATCCCCCAGCGCGACGGAAACACCCAACGGCTGAGGTCTTCAACCCAGTCGTTTTTACCCTGTAGATGCTTCACCTGCTTTGCCGCATTGAATCCCAGATTACCCTCAAAATCTCCTCCCACCGAGACAACAAAAAGTTGCGGCTGATATTGCGACCTCGCTAAGTACTCAGCCGCTCCTAACGCGACCTGTGCCCCGCCACTTGTGCCAATCAAAACCACTTTCAGCGGTTGTCCGGGTGCCGGGATTGGGTGCGCTGCATTCATGCGATCGAGGACTGCCATCGCAATCCCGCGATTATAAATCTGCCCATAGCGATCGTCAGCAGAAATCGCAAACCGCCACAGGTTCCGAATTTTGATCAATACATCGGCATTTTCCAACCAGCCGTCTGCTTGTTCGATCGCCGTCCACATCGGAGCCAAAAGCCGTTGCCCGCCCAAACTTGTGTTACTAGCAGAGTAGGGAAACACATCGGACACCGCCACGCAATTTGGGTACTGCTGTGTCAGTCGATTGAGGAAGAACTCTTCCCCGGACGTGAGTTGGTTGGCAGAATAATCACCCACGCCCGGAAAGTAAACGATATAGCAATTGACTGGCAGTTGACGGGACGATTTAGAGGCAGATTTCGAGTCGCGCTTACCCATTGTTTCCAGCGGTTCTCGGCTTAGATTCAGCCACCACAGCAGCGTTCCTGCGGGTGCAAAAATGCCCCACAGCAGCAGCATCCCGCATCCCAAGAGTAAGAGCTTTACAGTTCCGCCCTCCACTCGTTGCAGAAATCGATTCAGCGATCGCAGCATGTCTCTCTACCGACAGATGGAATCTAATACTAAACTTGCCAATAACTAAATCACAGATGTTGAGTTGATTTCATCCCTCATTGGAGACATTGCCATGCAGCCCGTATCCCATCCGACCTTGGCAGTTACCTTAAGACATGCGATCGCGCTCAACTCTGACTTCTACGAAAATGCCCGCAACACTCCTAGAAATCGCCGAATTGCCTTCACGATCGTTTGTCTTGCGGCAGTGTCTCATATGCTGGGAAGTGCAGTCATCTTGCTAATCAACCGAGCCACGCCGATTGGATTTGTCATCGCCTTAATTCTGGATGGACTCAGCGTAATTTGCGGTTACTATTTTTGGACTTTTGTAGTGTGGAAAGTCGGTCAGTGGCTCAAACCGATCGACCCAACCTATCAGGAGCTATTAAGTCCGATCGGCTTTTCCTATGCCCCTCAAATCCTGAACTTTCTCACGTTAATTCCACTCCTTGGCAGACCGATCGAACTGCTGCTATCGCTGTGGAGTTTACTCGCCGTGATTGTCGCCGTGCGACAAGGGTTAGATATTAGAACTCGCAGTGCAGCGCTGATTAGTATTATCGGATGGCTGCCTCTACAAACTGCGATCGGGCTGGTGCAGGTGCTACAACAAACCCTTAGTTAAGCGTGCCAAAATCCATAGAGCAATGCGCTCCAGTCCTACTAATAACGTGGCGATCACTAACGCTAAGCCAAATAGTACCCAATTTGTTCATCCTAGGTTCGCAACGCAAAGCTTAGAGAAGTCGAAAATGTTTAAGATCTAACCGCTGAGGATGAATTTGCACCTTGAACCAGACGCAAACTCTTGTGCCGCGATCGGCAACCATTCCACCGCGACGTGGGGCAAAAATTTCGCATCATGGCATGCCTGAGCAAATCGCCACACGACAGATCCCACGATCCCGAATGCGACGAGGCTGAGCTATCAGTGGAGTTTCCCTCGCTGACTGACAAAAAATTTTCGCTTCGGTGTCATCCCACCCGGAGATCAATCTCCGGGCTGATAGAGGAAAGTCCACTAAAGTGGACTATAAAAGGTTCTTAACCCGTTTCAACGGGTTTCCCTCGTTGCTGCGCTCAATCATGCTCAATACAACGACTGATGGGAATCGCTCTCTAGAGAGTCGTTCACTGTCTTGCTCTAGGATTAAGTTAGTACGGGTAGCTGTGAACTCAGGAGAACAAAATGCAACCTCCATTACAAGAGCCAATGATTGCTGAAAGCGATTCTCTGTCTCATAAGTTAGAGCAAATTGGCAGAATCTTACGACTAATTGGATGGGCAGGCATTCTGACACAGTTAGGGTTAGCAGTTGCGATCGCAGTGATGCTGCTATTTGCGATCGCAGGACGTAGTTTTAACCAAGCTGTTGTTGCTCCAACGGTTCCTGGCGCTCCGGTTTATGGTGCTGGAGAAGCTGCTACTCCTGGATTAGGGATTGGGATTTTTTGGGCAGGCTGTGGCATCGTGACTTTATTATTTACGGCTTACCTGGCATTCCGTGAACTTCGGTTTGCTAGACGACTCCGCAACCCCGATCCGCTGATCCATCCGCGTAAAAGCGAGGTCATGAAAGTTCTGCGAATTGGAATTATTGCCGGACTGATCGGGATGGGACTAACGATTCTAGGAACAGGCGCATCAATGGGTGTCCTGCTAGCGAAATCGATCTCCATTCCCCAGGGTGTTGCCATTTATGCTCCCACTCGAATTATTCGTCCTGTAGATGTGCTGGTTGCAATGGCAAACACGGTTGGCATTACTGCCCATTTTCTCGGAACGATCGCATCCATTGCAACGATGAACTGGCTCCATCGGCAATAAACCATGACTTACGAATCGCCCGACCCTTCCTTATCACAAGCACGCAGCGAAGTACTCCAACAGCTTGAAGCATGGCTTGATCTGCCAATGCTGATTTTAAGTTTCGTTTGGCTTGCTTTATTGATTGTGGAATTGATTTGGGGACTCAATCCTTTGCTTGATGCGGTTAGTACTACGATTTGGATTCTTTTTATTTTTAATTTTCTATTAGAGTTTGCCTTGGCACCCCACAAACGTAGTTATTTACGGCGAAATTGGCTAACGGTTTGCTCACTGGCTCTACCCGCTTTGCGAACTCTACGAATTTTGCGCGTTGTCCGAGCAGCACGAGGCATCCGACTATTAGGCGTAATGACGCGCACCAATCGAGGAATGCGCTCTTTGAGCGCTAGCTTCAGGCGACGTGGATTTGGCTACGTAATTGCTTCGACGACGCTCGTTGCATTGGTTGGAGCAGCCGGAATGTATGCGTTTGAGCAGGAAGTCCCCAATGGGTTTGAAAGTTACGGAACCGCGTTATGGTGGACTGCAATGCTGCTAACGACGATGGGATCAGACTACTTCCCCCAATCGCCAGAGGGGCGGATTCTATGCTTTATGCTAGCAGTTTATGGCTTTGCAGTATTTGGATATGTGACAGCAACGATCGCGACGTTCTTTGTCGATCGCGATGCCGAAGACGATGCTGCCGAAATTGCAGGAACCAAATCCATTCAAGCTTTACAGGCAGAAATTGCAGCACTGCGAACCGAGATTCGAGCAATGTCTCATGATCACTCGATGATTCGTTCGTCTTCTCAGCCAGCAGATTTAGAAGGACATTGACTCAACGAATTGCATGAAAGACGAGTCACTGAACGTTGGAAGATTCCCCTCGAACTTCCTGCACTTCACCAACTTCAAGAATCAATCGGAACGGTTGCCCGATTTCGCGTTCTAAAAATTCTTCCAGCAGACGGACTTGTTTGGGCGTGACTGGATCTTGCGATCGCACCTGTA
>JALOOO010000262.1 GCA_025454375.1 Leptolyngbya sp. Prado105
GTTGAATCGCGGGAAGAAATTCCGGCGGATGCAAAATAAGGCGATTACGAGGATCTAGGGTTCTAGCTCTTGCTCGGCTTGGTATGCTGCTTCATAGAACCCTAGGCGGCTGTCAAGATTTTTGTAAAGGCTGTCAAATTTCTCTAAACTTGGTCGTCTGTCTCATATCTTCCAGTTTCCAGAACCAATCAATGATTTGACTAAAGCCATGTTCAAACCGTGGAGACCATTCAGAACTGGCGCGATTCGTTTGTCTGAAGACGCTATTTTTGGAGGCATCCTCAAACTCCACAAAGCAATAATGTCCTCTACTTGAATCACCAACAACTAGATCAGCAGTGAAATCGCCAAACAAATCATATTCAAACGCAAGACGATCATATTGCACAATTTGGGCAGCATGTGAACCAATAAAAGCAGACAGATGCTTATTTTTCTGAAAAAAAGGTAAGACTGCTCTGTTCTCATGCAGATCATCTTGCATTTCCAACAATTCCTTTAGCTTATGTAATTCTTGTCTGCATAACTTAGGACTGAATTGGAATTTTTCAAAATTCTTCATTCGCGATCCGAGTGGCATACATTGTTGTTAATCGATCGCGATCAAATATATCAAGAACAATAATTTCTTTTGATTCTGGTTCTTGCTGCTGATCTTCTACAGCAAAAATCACCCTGAATTGTCGAGTTGCACGCATGATATAAACCTCATCATATGCTGCCTGATTCTTGAGCCTTAATTTTTGAATAGAACCATTCACTAGGACATTCCCAGAATGTTCTAGATGGTCTAACGACATTAAAACTTCCGCCTGTTCAACTGGCGGAAGAGTCTTCAGCGCAATTTCAGCATTTCGGCTCAGTGTAAGCATCTGACATCAGGTTTTAGGGCATAAATTGAGTATATCAGCACCTTAGAGGGGGACGATGCCCCCTGAAAATCAAGCACTAAAGTACTTCGCAGTTGGGTGATAGACCATAAAGGCTGTCGTCGATTGTTCTGGATAAAGCTGTTCACTTTCATCGATCGACATTTCAATTCGATCAGTTCTTAGTAATTCTAACTGCTTGAACTGATCTGAAACAGTTGGACAGGCGGGATACCCGAAACTATAGCGCGATCCTTGGTAACGCTGAGCGAGCATATCGCGAATGTTATCAGGCTCAAGCTCTCCATAGCCTAATTCTTTGCGAATTTGAGCATGTGACCATTCTGCTAGGGCTTCTGCCATCTGGACTGCCATACCGTGGAAGTAGAGATATTCAGTATAGTTATTCGCCTTGAACAACTCTTGAGCTACCTCAGTCGCAATATGTCCCATCGTAACGGCTTGCATCGGTAGCACATCAAACTGATTCTCAGAGAGCGGACGGAAGAAATCTGCAATACATAAGCGTCTAAGAGATTTTTGACGGGGGAATGTCCAAGTCACGTGCGGAGTCGCAGTTGCAGGCGTTAAGCCTTGCTCAATGACGTTTGGATCATACACGTGCAGTGAGTTCCCTTCTGCCGCACAAGGGAAGTATCCGTAAATCATTCGAGGTTCTAGTAATTTCTCAGTCTGAATCTTCTGCTTCCAGCGTTCTAGGACTGGATGAACCTTCTCCGCTAAGAAGACATCGTATTCTTCTTTCGATTGATCTTTCGGTTTACGGAATTGCCACTGTCCAACAATCAAGGCTTGCAAATCCATGTGCCAGAAGAGTTCTTCTACCGAAATATCTTCGGGATTGAGAATCTTCGTTCCCCAGAAGGGTGGAATCGGTCGATCGATATCCAATGCCACGGCTTCCGATCGCACTAAATCGATCACTTCTGGTTCATCGGATTTCTTCTCGGGTTCGCCGTTCAGTTCGCGTTCCGCTTGTTCGATCGCATTTCGCCCTTTCTGATTGAACTGAGCAAATTTGCCTTGAAAGCCTTCGGTGTCGCTCCACTGCCCGTCTTTTTTCGCAGGCATGAACCGATCCATGAAGGTCAAATCGGCAAAGGCATCACGCCCGTAAATCACTTGCCCCTTATAAGCATTCTGACAGTCTTCGTAAACGAATTTTGGGGTCAGTGCTGCACCGCCAAGAATCACTGGAACACTGATCCCACGTTCATTAAAGACTTCTAAGTTCTCCTTCATGAATGCGGTCGATTTGACGAGCAATCCACTCATTGCAATGCAGTCGGGTTGATGTTGATTGTAAGCATCGACGATCGCATCGACGGGTTGCTTAATCCCTAAGTTAATGACCTTGTAACCATTGTTGGTCAAAATGATATCGACGAGGTTCTTGCCAATATCGTGAACATCCCCTTTCACGGTCGCGATCAAGAATTTGCCTTTGCCACTGTCATCGCTTTTCTTCTCCATGAACGGTTCAAGAAATGCGACCGCAGATTTCATGGTTTCCGCAGACTGCAAGACAAACGGTAATTGCATTTGACCCGAGCCGAACAATTCACCAACCACTTTCATCCCATCAAGCAAGAAAGTATTGATGATATGCAATGGCTCATAGCTTTCTAATGCGATTTTTAACGCATCTTCTAATCCAATCCGTTCTCCGTCGATAATGTGCTGCTTCAAGCGTTCTTCAACAGGTAAATCTGCTAAGGAACTATTTGATCGAGCATCTTTGGCACTAACTCCTTCAAACAATTGAGTCAGCTTGGTGAGCGGATCGTAGATACAGATATTGCCTTCAAATCTGCGGCGATCGTAAATCAGATCCAGGCAGACTTCTTGATGCTCTGGCTCAATTTTTGCAAGTGGGAGAATCTTCGCAGCCGATACGATCGCGCCATCCATGCCAACTTGAGTAGCTTCATGGAGGAACATTGAGTTTAAAGTAATCCGAGCCGCAGGACTCAGACCGAATGAGATGTTCGACACACCAACCATGAAGTGAACGCTAGGGAGATTTTCTCGAATCATCCGAATCGATTCCACGGTTGCTTTTGCATTTTCCCGGTCTTCTTCAATCCCGGTTGAAATCGGCAAAGCTAACGTGTCGAAGAAAATTTCGTGCGGCGGAATTCCAAACTCTAAAGCATCTCGGTAAGCTCGTTGCGCGATTTGGAACTTTTTCTCAGCGGTTCGTGCCATGCCTTCTTCGTCGATTGTTCCAATCACGACTCCAGCACCGTACTCTTTCGCAAGCTCTAACACTTTGAAGAAGCGCTCATCTCCGTCTTCATAGTTGGTTGAGTTGAGAATGCACTTCCCACCCGCAACTTTCAAACCCGCTTCCATTTTTGTCCACTCGGTAGAGTCGAGCATGAGAGGCAGAGTCACATTGGTCACAAGACGCGAAACGAGTTCTTTCATATCAGACTCGCCATTGCGTCCGACATAATCGACGTTGACATCTAGGACATGCGCCCCTTCTTTGACTTGGGATTTGGCGATCGCAATCAGTCCATCCCAATCGTCGGCGTTTAGCAAGTCTCGAACTTTCTTAGAACCGCTCGCATTCAAGCGCTCACCCACAATCAGGAAGGAATTATCCTGCTCATAAGGCTGAGATGTGTAAATCGAGGCGGCAGAAGGCGTGTAGCTTAAAGTGGGTCTGGGTGTTTCTGCTGCAAACACTTGACCATTCATCCATTCGCGCTCCCCGATCCGCACATTGCGCTCTTTCGGCTTCATCGTTGCCGCTGCTTCCGCCAACGCTTGAATATGCGCGGGACGAGTTCCACAACAGCCACCAATTACTTGTACGCCCCAATCTTCGATGAACTTGTGCAGGGCCATCTGAAGCTCAACCGGAGTCAGTTTGTAGTGAGCATGACCGCCGATATTTTCAGGCAGCCCCGCATTGGGAATGCAAGAGACGACAAACGGCGCATTTTCGGTCAAATACTTGATATGTTCTGCCATGCGATCGGGACCTGTCGCACAGTTCAAACCAAGAATGTCGATCGGATATGGCTCTAAAATTGCCAGAACGCCGCTAATATCAGTCCCGACGAGCATCGTGCCTTGAACTTCCATCGTCACAGAAACCATAATCGGACGACGATCGCCTTTATTCGCAAACACAGCTTCTACTGCGTTCAATGCTGCTTTGATTTGCAGCACATCCTGACAGGTTTCAATAATGAATAAGTCAACGCCTCCGTCAAATAAACCTTCTGCTTGAACGATGAATGCGTCTTTTAGCGCGTCGTAGGTGATGTGTCCTAATGTCGGCAGCTTCGTTCCTGGTCCGATCGATCCTGCTACAAACCGAGGCTTCTCAGGCGTGGAGAATTCGGCGGTACATTGTTTCGCGAGTTCTGCCGCTCTCTTGCTCAAGTCATACGCGATATCTTGCAGTCCGTATTCGGCTAAGACAAACGGGCTACTGCCAAAGGTATCGGTTTCGATTACATCTGCGCCTGCTGCCAAGAAATCGCGATGAACTTTCGCGATCGCGTCCGGCTTCGTATGCACTAAATACTCATTACAGCCCTCATATTCCGCACCTCCGAAGTCCTCTGCGGTCAAATTTTGTGACTGAATATTCGTTCCCATCGCGCCATCGAAGACGAGAACAGGACGATCGGGACTGTGGAGACGGGTCAGAAAAGCACTGTTCATAGGAAAAGGTTTCGCCACTAAACGACAAAGTTGAGTATTTACCCTGAGTTCTTTTTAAGTTTTATGTTGAATACGGAGACAAGCAAAGATGCTCTCTCAACACTTCACACTAGCTACATATTTTAACTCTGACACAAGTATGCTTCCTTCGGATTGCCAAAAGAAAAGAGATGCCCCGGTGGAACATCTCTCAGATTTTTAGTGAAATAGAGACTTATGCAATTGCGGCAATCTGCACATCGCTATTGCCTAAAAGCTCTTGCAGTTCATCCGAATCGACGGTTTCTTTATCGACTAGCATTTCTGCCAATTTATCCAGAACCGGACGATTTTGCACCAGAACTGCTTTCGCACGACGATACGCTTGCTCAACCAAGTTCCGAACTTCGTCATCAATAGCAGCTGCGGTTTCTTCGGAGAAGTCCCGCTCAGCAGCAATATCACGACCTAAGAACATGTTGCCTTGCTGACGACCCAATGCGACTGGTCCTAAGCGATCGCTCATACCAAATCGAGTCACCATCTGTTTTGCAACTCGTGCAACTTGCTGAAGATCATTCGATGCGCCTGTGGTCACTTCTTCTTCACCAAAGACGATTTCTTCGGCGATCCGACCGCCCAAAGCAACCGCCATCTGGTTTTGCAAGTAGGAGCGAGAATATAGTCCCGAATCCATCCGGTCTTCGCTCGGTGTGAACCAGGTCAAACCGCCTGCACGACCGCGAGGGATAATGCTGATTTTCTGAACTGGGTCGTAGTCTGGCATCAACGCACCGACGAGTGCATGACCTGCTTCGTGATAAGCCACAAGCTCTTTACGCTTCTCGCTCATGACGCGATCTTTCTTTTCAGGTCCCGCAAGAACTCGATCGATCGCATCGTTGATTTCATCCATCGCAATCTCGGTCAAGTTGCGACGAGCCGCAAGAATTGCTGCTTCGTTCAACAAGTTCGACAAGTCTGCTCCGGTGAAACCAGGAGTCCGACGAGCAATCTTTTCAAGATCAACGTCTTTCGAGAGCGTTTTGCCCCGAGCATGAACGTTCAGCACTTCCAGACGACCCGCATAGTCAGGACGATCGACAACGACTTGGCGATCGAACCGACCCGGACGTAAGAGGGCTGCATCTAAGACATCTGGACGGTTGGTTGCTGCGATGATAATGATTCCGGTATTGCCTTCAAACCCGTCCATTTCGGTTAGGAGTTGGTTCAAGGTTTGTTCACGCTCATCGTTTCCGCCACCCAGACCTGCGCCGCGTTGACGACCGACTGCATCAATTTCATCGATAAAGACGATACAAGGTGCATTCGATTTGGCTTGCTCGAACAGGTCACGGACGCGAGACGCACCCACACCCACGAACATTTCAACGAATTCAGAACCCGAAATCGAGAAGAAGGGAACACCTGCTTCACCCGCAACGGCTTTTGCTAGAAGGGTTTTACCTGTTCCAGGAGGTCCGACGAGCAGAACGCCTTTGGGGATTTTTGCACCGACTGCGGTAAAGCGATCGGCGTTTTTCAAAAAGTCTACGACTTCGTTTAATTCCAGCTTCGCTTGGTCAATCCCTGCCACATCATTAAAGGTGACTTGGGTTGTGGGTTCCATTTGCACTCGGGCTTTGGATTTGCCGAAGTTCATCGCTTGGCTACCAGGACCGTTTTGAGCGCGGCGTAACAGGAAGAACAGACCCACAAGCAGCAAGATGGGGAAGAAGAGACTGCTGACTGCACGGAGCCAGAAATCATTGCCATCGGTTGCAGGCAGGACGGAAATATCGACGTTGTTGCGTGTCAGAATGCTAATCAGTTCAGGATCGGTCGGCAGGTTGACTAAGACGCGATTTCCGTCTTCAGATTGCACCAGGGCACGAGTCCGATCAGCACTGAGGCTGACTTTGTTGACGTTATTTTTTTCAACTTCTTGAATAAACTGGCTATAGCGCCAGGTTTCACGAGTTTGGGGTTGCTTATCAAAGACTGCCGTTGCCAAAGCAATGACAACGATCGCTAAAAGCGCATATAGCCCTGCATTTCTCCACCGCTTGTTCACCGGGGTGTATCCTCCTGAAAATAGGAATTAAAGGGTTCTCAGATTTGTATTTGTAAACTTATATTACTCCTTATTAAGAGTTCTTGCATCTACACGGCAGAAATCTGAGAATTGCTGGTTTATCCAATGTAACGTAAGGATTTACTATCGATCACGTTATGGGGTGGAGTTTTTAGTATCCTGGTCAGGAATCAGGCAGGAGCGGTTTGGGGCTAGAAGTCGCTGTCCTTGAGTTCAAGCACGATAGAGATATCGACCTGATGACGCACCAGAGTGTTAATTAGTTCAGGATCGTCCGGTAGGTTGACGAAAAAGCGCTTTCCGTCTTCGGATTGTGCCAAGATTCGAGTTCGATCGGCACTCAGGCTGACTTTGTTAACATTGTCTTTTTCAACTTCTTGTGGTTGT